>JASFLD010000451.1:0-4191 GCA_050118275.1 Gemmatimonadales bacterium | reverse complement strand
AGGCGCTTCCTGGGAGAGACGTTGGACGGGGAAGCGATGATCTCGGTGATCGATCCCGCGCTGTACCGCCAGAGAAGTCCGGAGACGTCACGACGGTGAGGAGCGATCGGGAAGCTTGTGGTGCGTGATCCCCGCCGCCGGGCGGGCGGTGCGCCTCCACCCGCTTACCCTCGAGCGACCCAAGGCGCTGCTGGATGTCGGAGGACAGCCGCTGATTCATCATCTTCTCGATCGGCTGACCCCGCCGGTCACGGATTTCTGTGTCGTGCTGGGTGAGTCGGGTGAGGCCATCAAAGCCGCGCTGGGCGACGGTTTCCGGGGAGCGGCAATCCACTACGCGATGCAGGATGAGCCGCGTGGGGTTGCTGACGCCGTGCTGAGTGCGCGGGACCTGGTCAGCGGGCCCTTCGTCGTCGTCATGGGCGACGGCTACTACTCCGGCGTGCTGGGCCCTTCTCTCGAAGCTTGGGCGGCGGCGGGCACCGCGGGCATGGTACTGGTGGAGCCGTTGGCTGGGTCGCCGCGAGACCCCATCGGTCTGGTGCGCCAGCGGCAAGGGCGTGTGAGCGAGATTGCCAAGACTCGAGCCGTCGATCGGTTCGACTCGAGGGTTGCGGGCTGCGTCGGCTTTGACGCGACGGCGTGGGAGATCTGCAGTCGTGTGTGCTCGGAGCGTCCAGGCGAGTGTGAGCTGGAGGATGTCGTCTCGGACCTGTTGGGCAAAGGGCACGAGTTCGCCGTGATCCGCTACGAGGGGTGGCGGCGCAACGTGAACAGCTTGGAAGATCTGGCGGCAGTACGGGCGGAGCATGAGCTGCGCCTCCGGAGGCAATCGATTCCAAGGAGCGAGGAATATTTGGGGCGCCGTGAGTGAGGCGACGGCCGTGAGACGTTGGCGAGGTGGTGCTTACCACTGGAGGGAGTATCGGATCGACGAGTTGCTCCCCTCGGCAAAGGACGGCCGCCGACTCCTTCTCCTGGGTTGTGGCGATGCGGGCGAGCGGCCCTACCTGCAAGCGCTTGGGTTCGAGCCGGTGGGTTTGGACGTTCGTGCGACGGCCGGGGCGAACGTCGTCGGAGACGCGCACGCCCTACCCTTCGATGGGGAGGTCTTCGACCTCGTGCTGTCGATGCAAGTTCTCGAACATCTCCACTCCCCTTGGGTCGCGGTGCGAGAGATAGCCCGGGTCCTGAGGCCCGGGGGTGTGTTCGTTGGATCGGTAGCCTTTCTCAAGCCGTACCACGGCTCCTACTTCCACATGACGCATCTGGGAGTTCAGCAGCTGCTGGGAACCGCAGGTCTCCAGGTCGACAAGCTGATGGGGGCTCAAAGCATCGCCTACTCTGTCTACGGGTCGATGTTTCCTTGGCTCGGGCGTCCGATTCGTCGAGCGTTGTTCGGCACAGTCGACGAGTTGCTGTCCCGGTTCCGTGTCCTGGCGTGGTCACTCACGCGTCGTCGCGATCCCGATACGGAGACGGATCGGTTCGGGAATGGCCTGCCCCTCAGTTTCCGCGGCTTCGACAAACTCCGCTTCGCTCCGAGCGTCGTCTTCCGGGCCAGGAAGGGTCAAGGATCTACTTGAGCCGTCATATTCTGTTCGTCTCGCACTCGGTTGAGTGGGTCGGGCCTACCCAGAGCCTGTTGCTCCTGGCCGCCGGCCTCCAGGCCGAGTTCGAGATCTCGGTCCTGGTTCCGGGCAGAGGCCAGTTCAGCGAAGAGCTGGACCGAAACGGAATTCGCTATCTTAGTTTGCCCTCGCTGAGCAAGTGGGCGGTACCCTCGATCACGCGGATGATCAGGCGCGAGAGTGTCGACCTCGTTTACGGCAACAACACCCGAAGTCCGTCGCGCGTCGGGTTCGTCGCGGCGTCGCTGGCCGGCCGGCCCTTCGTGTGCCACGTTCGCAGCATGGAATGGCAAACATCATGGGCTCGCCTGGGCTATCTACGGTTGGCGAAGGCGGTGATCGCGGTGTCTCGCGCCTGCGCCGGTTCCGTAGCGCGATTCGTGAGCCCGGACCGCGTGCACGTGGTCTACAACGGTGTCCGTTTGGGCGACTACGCGGCGGACGACGAGCGGGGCCGCAATAGCCTGCGGGCCGAACTGGGACTGACGGACAACACGCTACTCCTGGCCAGCGTATCGCATCTGTCTCAGCGCAAAGGCCAGGAACATTCGATAGGTGCGATGGCTCAAATTCTCCAGGCTTTGCCAGACGCTCACCTTTGCCTCATAGGAAGAACCGATCGCGATCCGGCGTACGTCGATCGGCTTCGCGAGAGCGCCCGGGATGCCAACCTGTCGAGCCACGTTCACTTTCTCGGCTTTCGCGATGACGTGTCGCGGGTCCTTCAGGAAGCCGATGTGTTCGTGCATACGGCGGCGGCCGATCCCCACCCACGTGCCGTCGTCGAGGCGATGGCCGCTCGGTTGCCGGTGGTGGCGTTCGCCGTCGACGGGGTGGAGGAGACGGTCGTCGATGGCGTGACGGGCCACCTGGTCGAGGCTGGGAATCGGAGCGCGCTGGCCGCGGCGGTATTGGATCTTCTCACCTCGCCTGAGACCCGCAGTCGCATGGGAACGGCGGGTCGCGACCGCGCGGAGAGGTGCTTCTCCGCGGATGCAACGACCCGGCAGGTACGCCATATCATCACCGACGTAATCGGAGGATCGAGTCGTTGAGCGGGAGGGGCTGGACGGTGCAGACGCTCGCGCAGTCATGAATCGCCCAAACATCGTGCTGATCGTCCTGGATTCGGTCCGCCAGGACCATCTCTCCTGCTATGGCTATGGGCGGCCGACGACGCCCAATATCGATCGCATCGCAGAGGATGGGATCCGCTACACGCGGGCCTCCGCCGCGTCGTGCTGGACGCTGCCGTCGCACGCGTCCCTGTTCACGGGCCTTTACCCCTCTCAGCACCGCGCCGATCTGGATGCGCAGCAATTGGAGTCCCGGCACGAGACGATCGCGTCCCGGCTGAAAAGCGTCGGCTATCGGGCCGGAAGCATATCGTGCAACAGCTTCATCACCGAGCATCTCGCGGCCGGTTTCGAGGTCAACGTCGATGTGGAAGCTCTGAGGGGCGCGAGTCGGCCGTTGGGGCGGCGTCTGCTGCGCGGGGTTCACCGCCGCTGGCGTGGCCTGACCCGGCGCGACCGGGGCGCGCGACGGGCGACGCAGCTGGCGTTGAGACTGATGTCCGAGTGGGCCGGGGAGCCTTTCTTTCTGTTTCTCAACTACATGGACTGCCACCTTCCTTATCGGCTCCGATCGCGAGAGCGCTACGAGTTCGTGGCTTCAGAAGACCGCCGGCGCGTGAGTGCGGCACCGCAAGACCCCTTCGCGACGATGGCGGGTCGTGTGAAGTTGTCCGAAAGCAACATCCAGGACTTGGAGGCGCTCTACGACGGGTGCCTCTACTATCTGGACAAGCAGGTCGGACATCTCGACCGCCGGCTGCGTGACCTGGGACTGTCGGATCGGACGCTTCTGGTGGTCACATCGGACCACGGCGAGAGCTTCGGTGAACATGGGTTGATGGACCATCAATTCGGACTCTACGAGCACCTGCTATCCGTACCGCTCGTCATGCGCGTACCCGGACGGAAGGGCTCGACAAGCGATGACAGGATCACCCAGCACATCGATCTGGTCCCAACCATCCTTGACGTGGTGGGGAATGCGCCAGGACCGTCTGGATCCGAACGGTCCCACTCGCTTCTCGGTGGGGCGGGACGGGACGCGGCCTTCGCCGAGTATCTGGTGCCCAACCTGCGACAGTTTCATCGCCGCTTCCCGGAAGTCGATGTCTCGCGCTTCGACCGGTCGATGCGATCCATCCGTACCGAAAGGTTCAAGCTTATCGCGCATCAGGACGGCAAGGCCCAGTTGTACGATCTGACCGTCGATCCCGGGGAGCGAGTGGACCTGTCGGGCGATCGACCTCGACTCGTTGCTCAGCTACAGGATCGACTCGGCCAGACGCTGGGTCATTGGCCTGATCGCGGGGCCGCAGCCTCGCGGCAAGAGGGCCAGGATGAGTTGAGAGAACGTTTGGAACAACTGGGATACCTGTAAGATGGCGGAGAGGTACGGGCCGAGTGGGACCGCGGCATTGTACGAAGATGCCGAGACAGCCGGCGTTCGCGTGTGTCTCGCCGCCCTCAACTTCCACCCGGTCTAT
>JASFLD010000450.1:0-4203 GCA_050118275.1 Gemmatimonadales bacterium | reverse complement strand
CGCGGGCCCAGGCCTCGATCGTCGTTCTAGTAAACCGTAAGTCTCCCGGTCCTCCCTCTGACCTGGTCGACGTACTCCCATGTACCGGTCACCTTGGGAACGAACTGGAACCGCCCGTCCTCGTCTAGCGTGCCGCTGTCGAACGAGGCGCCGCCCGGCGGTGTCGACGTCGACACGATGCGCGCGGCGTTTGGCAGGGCGTTCACCCACTCCAATGTCGTCCCCAACGGGACAGTCTCGTCCGAGCAGTACGACCACCCTTCGCAATAGGGACCAACGAAGATCCCCCCATAGTAGTCTTCGTAGCTGATCAACAGGACGCTCACATCGGTCGTGAAGCTGACCCGAACGTGGGTCCCGGCAAGCTGCGCAGCGACTCGACTGGTGCCCAGCTGCCTTGGCGCGAAAGCCACCTGGGCCAGACCACCGGCGCCACTGTAGGGCGTGGTTGCTTGCGACGAGCCTGCCCAGGCACCCGAGCCCTGTGTCACGCTCCAGCTCACGAGAACGTTTGCCACGGCGTTGCCCTGGCCATCCGCAACCCGGGCCACGAACAGTTCGGGGAGCGGCTCCCCCGCTTTCCCCTGTTGGTCGTCGCCGGAAACGATGGTCAGCGTCGCCCCGAGGTCGGTGGCGTCCGCCTTAAAGGCGGCTGGAGAGCCCTGGGCTCCGCCCGCGTATGCGGCCACCTCGACAGGACCGAACCATGTGGGCGTGAACGAAGCCTCCGCGAAGCCGTCGGCATCCGTGCGCGTTTCAATGGCGGTCGCTCGATTACCCAGTTCGTCCCGGCCGAAGTCGCCATCGCCGTACGTGAGGCCCCAGAACACACGCATGTACGGGACCGCGTCTCCCTGGCCGTTGGTCACCTGGACCACGAACGGCTGACCCAGTGGCTGCCCCGCCTTCGCCTGCTGGTCGCTTCCGAACGCGACGGCGAGCGCCGCCCCGGGGTCGGTCGCGTCAGTCCTGAAGGTCAGGGGCGAACCCTCGACACCGGCCGCTTGCGCGACTACTTCGACAAGGCCGAACCAGGTCGGCATGAAGGAGACCTGGGCGAGGCCCTCGTCGTTGGTGCGCGTCGAAGTCTCGAGGACGGGATCACCGCTCGCCCGGAATTCGGCGTTCAGCGAGCCCTCGCCGCGCCTCACCGTCCAGGTCACCTCAATGCTCGCGGCCGGGGCTCCGCTGCTATCGTTCACTCGGACCACGAACGGGTCATCTAGCGGCGCGCCCGCCTGTCCCTCCTGATCCTGCCCCGATACGCTGCTCCTTCCGGTCGTTGATACGCAGCTCACCTCGAAGCTCATCTGGGCATCCGCCCCAGCCGTCAGCGTCACCGCGCGGGGGTTGCTCCCTGCCACCGTACAGTTCGCCGCCACGCGGGTCAGCTCCAGCTGGTGGTCGCCGGCAGCCAGCCCCGAGATCGTCCGCCCGCCGTTCACAGCGATCGCCTGTCCCTCCGCGCCGTCAACCGACACGGCGTAGCCGTCGGGATCGATATCCCGTCCCGTGGTGGAGGTGGACACCTCCAGGTCTCCGGTAATTGGCGCGCAGGTCACCTCGAAGGTCGTCTCCGCGGTCCCACCGGCCGTGACCGTCAAAGTGCGGGGATTGCTTCCAGCCACGTCGCAAGTCGCCGCAATGCCCAACAGCTCGACCTCATGGTCGCCGGCGTCCAGCCCCGAGATCATCAGCGTGCCGTTCGCGCCGATCGGCTTGTGTTCACCGCCGTCCAGCGACACCGCATAGCCGTCCGCGTCGAGCTCCTGGCCGATGGTTGTGGTCTTCACCTCGACGGCGCCCGGATCGGGCCCGACGATCTCGTGCTCTTCTCCTCCACAGCCGACCCAAAGGCTCAGGCTCGCAACCAGCGCAATAGCGCCAGGCCGGCGAAAACACGCTCTCTTCTGCATCGGGACCTCCAGGTCTAAGTACTTGCTGGCCTCTGTCGGGTACGCGCGAAACCGCGCGCGAACCGGAAACGGCCAGCCTCCGTGCTGCGGATCTAGACTCAGCGAACTGGGATGATGGCGAGTAGCGCGTGTCCTGGAGGGTGTTGGCAGGGTCGTGTGGCATGCCGGGCTATGAGGTTTCGGCTCAAGGGCTCCACCAGTAGCTGACCTTCACCAGCCACACGTGCGTGCCCTCCGCCGCGAACGCGTCGCTCAAATCGGCCAGTGGCTTGAAGACCCCGGCCCGCGACCCGTCGAACGTGGACAGGTTCCAGGCCAGGAAGAGCGTGCTGCCTCGCAGGTACTCCCAGCGCAGCACGAACGTCCCGCGCAGCGACTTGCGGTTGAAGTCGGGATCGTACGGCAGGCTCACCGGCTCGAACTCGAACGACCGGGGGCGGGCCAGCTTGCGAATGTTCGCGTAGTCGCCCACAGCCACGAAGGGCTGCAGGAAGAGCTGCAGCGTCAGGTCCCGGTAGATCGCGTACGACAAGCGCAGCGTGACGTCCACCACGTCCCGGCGGAGCGTCCCGTAGACGTAGTCCACCTCGCCATCCCCATCCACGTCCACGTTCCGAGGTACGTTCGGGTCCCCGGATATCCACTGAGCCGCGTCGCTGCCGAATGTGTAGCCGGCGCCCAGCGAGGTCTGGAGCGCCGGCCAGAGCCGCCAGTCGAGCGTCGATCCCAGGCGGATACCCCACCCGTCGGCCGCGTCACGTCCCCCGCCGAGTTGGAGCCGGGCACGCGTCGTCTTCCGGGAATCGCTACCCACCGAGAGAGCCGCCTCGTTCCTTGCCGGCCGCACGATCGGCGGCCCACCCCGGGTGTCCAGGTCGTCGAGGACTTCGAACGAGTGGACGAGGTCCAGCGATGCGCTCCAAAAGTTGCGAAAGACGGCGGAGCCGCCCAGCCCTACACTCCGCTCGAAGACCAGGCCGTCGCCGTTCCACGCCTGGCCCGCCGTCACGGTCCCCGAGATGTTGCGGAAGGCGCCCCAAGGGTCGGGCTGGCGCAGGCTGACCGCCGCGCTGACGGCGGTGCGGTCGTTCCGGTTCCTCAGGAACCCGAGGTCGTTGACCCGAAAGTCGCGCCCCAGATGGTCGAACGAAGTCGCGAATCCGAAGTGCTTGCCCGCGAATCCCAGGTTGGTGATTCCGCCCCAACCCGTGCGTACTCCGCCCGGCCCCGGCGCGCGCGTCACCGCCCAGTGGCCATCCCACTGCCAGCGGTTGTCTTGCCAGCGGATCTTGTAGTCCAATCCGCCGGTGAAGGCGTCCTCGTCCGCTTCGCGTACCACGGCCGTCGCCAGCGCCCCAACGTTCGAGGAGCCGCCCAAGATGTCACGCTGGACGCGCGCGGCGGCGAAGGTCGTGAAGGGCTCGATCAGCCGCTCGAGGCGGGTGACGGACGTGTCTGCCCCGGCGGGGTCGAACGCGAGCGAGTCGACCGTCGCGTACTCCCGTGCCGTCGCGGCGGCGAGGACCCCGTACGTCCAGCCCGATCCCTTGCCGGTCAGCTTGGCGGCGCCGATGATCGTCGTCTGGAGCGGCTCTTCTACGACCACATCAGTGGGCCGCGCGGAATAGCGGCCGGGCTTCTGGCCGATGCGCCGCGAGTGGAACAACTGGAACAGAGAATACGGGGGAACGAACACCCGGCCGTCCTCCAGGAAGAAGGGCCGCTTCTCGGGAAAGAAGGTCTCGTAGACGGTGAGGTTCAGGACGGCGGGATCGAGCTCGACCTGACCGAAGTCGGGGTTGACCGTCGCCGCCAGCGTGGCGGCGGACCCGACGCCGAGCCGCGCATCCAGTCCGGCCTCCACTGCGTTATCGGCGCCCGGCACGTTGGCGCTGTGGGAGCGGCGGGCGAGCCCGAACGGAAGCAACTCGAGGCGGCGCGGTGACGGCAGACCGCCGTCGAACACGAGGTGGCCCCAGCGGGACACCAGACCCTGCGAGCCGCGCGGGGAGCCCACCCACTGCGCGCGTTCTCCCTTTCGAAAAACATCTCGGCGGATGTCGAATCCCCACACCATTGTGGCCGTGGCGGGCAACGAGAAACGCATCTGGGAGAAGGGGATACGGAACTCGGCCACCCAGCCCTCCTCCGTCACCCGGGTGCCGACCTCCCACACGGCGTTGTAGTCGATATTGACGTTCACGTCATCGAAGAAGGAGAAGTCGCGCTGCTGGCCGCTGGGATTGGTTGCGAAGGAGTAGCCGGTGAGATGGTCGTGGCGCGGATC
>JASFLD010000449.1:0-4204 GCA_050118275.1 Gemmatimonadales bacterium | reverse complement strand
CGGTGTCGCCGCACCCCCGGTGTCGAGAGTCCGGATCGTCGCGCCGCGACTAGCGGGCCACGATACTGTTGGCCGAGGCCGGCAGCGAGCCGAAGTTCCCGATGTGGGTCAGGCTGCCGTCGGGGTCGACCGCGTAGGCGCCCACATTCCCGACGCCATTACGCACGTACAGGAATCGATCGCCGGCACTGAACGCCATGCTGAACGGCTGGGCGCCGGCCGCGGTCGTCGCGGCTTGCGCTTCCAGCAACGTCAGGCTGCCGTCCTCGCCGATACGGAAAGACGAGATCGACGAGCTGGGCGTGTTGGCCGAGAGGGCGAGTCGCCCGTTGCCGCTGACGACCAGCCAGCAGGCCGCCATCTGTGTCGTGGCCAACGCGGGCGTGATGACCTCGAGGTCCCCACCCGCGTCCAGGCCGTAGGAGGACACGCTGCTGCCGTTCGGACCGCCCGCCGCCTCGCTCACCAGCAGGAATCCTCGCTGGCTGAAGTCGAACCCGAACGGGGTCGTCCCCACCGAGGCCTGTGCGTTCGGTCCCGAGGCCAACCCGTCTTTGCCCACGACGTAGGTGCTGATCGTGCTCGTCGCCTTCTCCGTGACCACGAGTTGGCGTCCATCGGGGCTGAACTGAATCTGAGCCGGACCGGCGCCGCCTATCGGCCGGGTCGAGTTCGCCAGCGGCGTCAGGCCGCCGTCGGGGCCGACGCGGAAACCGCTGATGTTGCCGCCGTCACCGGCGTTGAGCACGTACAGCAGGTCGTGGTGCACGGTAAGCGAGATCGGCATCGTGCCGCCGGAGTCCTCGCGGTCGGCGAAACGCAGGCCGTTGGGTCCGGCGTAGAACGACGAGATGTCGTCGCTGCCGGCGTTGACGGCGAACAGCCAGCGCCCGTCCTGGCTCGAGACCAGGCCGCCCTGGTTACCCAGGCCGCCGCCGTTCCCGTAGCCATTGGTGGCGTAGCTGCCGGCGGGCGACAGCGTGCCGTCCGGCGCGCGATCGAAGGCGATCACCTCGTTACCGGCCGTTGCGTTGCTAATGACGTACACGTTGCCTTGGCCGGCCGAGGCCGCGGCGCCGAAGCTCGGGTCGCCCGAAGGGTCGAGCACGCCGGAATCGTCCGAGCACGCCGCCAGCGTCAAGGCGAATGCCGCGAGTAGAAGGGTCCATCGGTTTCGCATCTCTGTAGCTCCTTCCGTTTGGGTTTGGCAAATTTCTCCCGCTATCTCCTCGATTCCGCCGCGCGCGAGCTGTCGGTCGCCGGCTCTCGTGCCAGAGAAGCCCGGCGAATCGGCGCCGCGGTGAGGAATGGTGACTGTAGATAACGCTAGTGGGTCGGGCTGCGGATGTTGACAGTTTCTCGACATGAGGGATCTAGCGTCGATAAGCGGTCATTTTGGCGGGTCGAAGAACGAAAAGCGGGGTCGCTTCGATGCCATTTCGCGCCGTCGGCAGCCGCTGTCGGCGGGCCTACCGCCTTGACCGCGCCGGCGGGCTCGAATAGGCTCAACCTTCACACAAGAGCCAGGAGGTTAACGTGCGCCCCAAACCTACGTGGCTGAGATCGGCCACATCGGCAGTCCTGCTATTCACGGCCTTCGCCGCCCAGGCGGCGGCGCAGCAGGCCGACCATCCGCTGCTATCACAGGAGATCCGCACCGTGCTGGAGCGCGACGGAGTCGAAGCCGCGCAGGCCCGGTTCGAACAGATCTATCCCGCCCAGAAGGACCAATACGAGATCGACATGAAGGGGATGGCCGAGCTGGGATCCGGGTACATGCAGGCGGGTGACTACGAGAAGGGTCAGGCGGTCATGGCCATGGTCGCCGCGATCAGCCGGGATATGATGACGAGCTCCGGGATGATGCCCGCCAACGCCGCGGAGGCCATGCAGGCCGAGCGCGAACGCGAGGAAGAGAAAGAGGCGGAACCGGAGCCGCGCGTCGCCAAGGCTCCCGACTTCGGACCGGCGCGGGACGATCTGGCGCGCTTCGCGGGCGTCTACGGCGATCCCGAGCAGCCGGAATCGACGCGCAAGCTGTTCGTCACTCAGTCGTGCGACGGCCAACTGGTGGCCGGCGCCATGTGGGGCGACGCGCAGAACTGGTGGATGACGTCGGTTTCCGACAACGCCTTCGAGATGACGAGCGACTTCTTCTCGGTCCACATGGAGTTCCAGCTGGGGCCCGACGGCCAGGCGCAGGCGATGGAGCACGACCTGGACTTCATGCCGAACCCTCTGCCCAAGGTGGGGCCCTTGCCCGAAGGTTGGGGTGAGTGTCTGGAACGGGGTGGAAGCTAGGCGAAGATACGAGAGAGATCGATCTCGCCGACAACGGAGCCCTGAACTCGCGCTTTCAGCTTCCCGCTGGCGACGAATGGTTCGGTCGCATCCGCGGCGAAGTCCCAGACCTCCACCGTCTGGCTGACGGGATCGACGATCCAGTACTCCGCCACGCCGTGACGCCGGTAGAGTTTCAGCTTGACATTCCGATCCCGCGCCGCCGTGGAGGGTGAGAGGATCTCGATCACCAGGTCCGGCGCGCCGCGCAGCCAGTCCTCACCCACGATGTCGAGACGCTCGTTCGATACGAACAGGATGTCGGGTTGAACGCCTTCGCGCGTGTCGGTGAACTCGACCCCCACGGGCGCGAAGAAGAGCTGGCCGTGGCCGGCTTGCTTTAGCAGCGGCAGGAGCGCCTCCACCAGATTCATGGCGATCCGCTGGTGCGGGACCCGGGGCGGCGGTGTCACGTACAGCTCTCCGCCGATCGCCTCGTAGCGGTTCCCGTCCTCGGGCATGAGGAGGACGTCTTGCCAGGTGATGGTCGTGCTGGGCATACCTTCCACATTATACCTCCAGGTTCGTGGACGGGCGAGCGATTCCGTCCTGGTTCGAGTGTTACGTCACGACGTCATCGATACTTCAACGGCAGCCTCGGGATTTCGATCACGATCACGATTACGATCAGGATCAGGAGTGAGGAGTAGGGAGTGGGGCGGGTTGCGGTTGAGCCCCTTTCTTCACATCGCGCCGCGAATAGATTCGGGCAACTTCTGCGGAGCGTATTGTGACTGCCGATATCTGGATCGCCTACGCCATCACCCTCGCCGCCATCGGCCTGTTCATCTGGAACCGGCTGCGGGTGGACGTCGTCGGCCTGATCGTGATGGCGGCGTTGATCGTCACCGGTCTGGTCACGGTGAGGGAGGGGACGAGCGGGTTCGCCAACGAGGCGATGCTGACGGTGGCGGCGATGTTCGTGCTTTCGGCCGGCCTCGTGCGTACCGGCGCCGTCGATGCGCTGGGCCGCCGGCTGGTGCGCCTCGCCGGTAAGAGCGAGTTTCGGCTACTGGTCGTCAGCCTGGCGCTGGTCATCCCGCTCAGCGCCTTCATGAACAACACGCCGGTGGTGCTGGTGATGATTCCCCTCGTCCTCGGCATCTCCCGCGAGGTCCACTCGGCGCCATCCCGCACGTTGATGCACGTGTCGTTCGCCAGTCAGATGGGTGGGACGCTCACGCTGATCGGCACCAGCACGAACTTGCTGGTCGCCGGCCTGGTCCTGGAGCTGGGTCTCGAGCGCATCCGCCTGTTCGACATCACGCTGCCGGCGGCGGCGCTCACCGTCGTGGGGGTCGCGTACCTGCTCACCGTGGGACGCTGGCTGACGCCGACGCGGACCGCGGCCGCCGATCTGGTCGACGCGTACGAGCTGCGGGACTACCTGTCGGTCCTGCACGTCGAGGCCGGCTCGCCGTTGACGGACCGAACGCTGGGCGAGCTGCGCTTCGCCTCCGAGTACGGCCTGCTGGTCGTCGGCCTCGAGCGCGAGGGAGACAAGCTGGTGGCCATCGACGCGAACACGAGGATTCACGGCGACGACTTTCTGTTGGTCGAAGGCAAGATCAAGGACATCGCCGCCATCAAGGAGACGGCAGGCGTGACCATCAGCCGGCCATCCGGCGAGCTGGCACTCCCGGAGGAACACGCCGCCGAAGCCGGGCGCCGGCCGGCCGCTGAATTCCAGCTCGCCGAGCTGCTGGTCCCGCCGCGCTCGCCCGTCGTCGGCCGGACGATCCGCCAGCTGGACTTCCGGCACCGGTTCCGCCTGACCGTGCTGGGCATCCAGCGGCACGGCGTCTCCCTCGTCGATCGCGTGCGTGACGTCGTCCTCGCGCCCGGCGACCTGCTCCTCGTGGAA
>JASFLD010000448.1:0-4231 GCA_050118275.1 Gemmatimonadales bacterium | reverse complement strand
GGTCGGTCGCGAGACCGTAGACCTCCCAGTAGACGGCGACCGGCAGGTCGCGGTCGAACACGCCACGCCGGTTGGTACGGATCGCGAACCCGCGACGATCAACCGGCTCCTGGTTCCTCGGCGTGACCGCGTCGGCCAGGACCAGGTCGCTGAGCGAGAGCGTGTCGTCGCGGAACGGCCGGATCTCGAGTTCGCCGCGGTGTACCGCCGCTTTGTTGAGCGGTGCTTCCGCCTCGAGGCTATAGGTGAAGCGACCCGCCGGGAGTGGGAGCGAGAAGGTCAGGGCCTGCGGCGCGGCCCGCGATGGCGCGTTCAGGGTGCGCCGGAAAATCTCCACGTGCTCGGCGCCGGCGAAGAGGAACAGACCGACGTCCAGCGTGTCCGCGTCGGCGAGCAGGCTGTCGCCGGGTATCTCCGAATAGAAGTCGACCTCGACGATCGAGTCTGCGGCGCCGCGGAAACGGGCGACCTGGACGGGATAATCGAACAGCTCGAAGTTGGTGGAGTACACCGCCGGCTCGACCTGTCGCGCCTCTTCTTCCTGGAACTTCGATGCGGAGCTCAGCATGTGGCTGGCGTGCCGGTAGCGGAGTTGCTTCTGGAAGATGAAGTTGGGAAGCTCCCAGCCGTAGTTCCAGAAGATCCAGCGACCGCCGCCCTCCGCCAGCTGCCCATCGGCGCCGCCCTCTCGCGAGATGTCCCTGGCCACCTGCCAGATCCGCTCGGGCGGGCCGTAGCGGACGAAGATCTGACCCTGCTCGGTGTCGGCGCCCCACCGGCCGTGAGACGGATCCTCGAACCAGATGTCGGCGAAAGTGACCCGGGCCAGATGCGAGACCCTGATCTCGTTGCCGGGCGTCAGATAGAGCGGGTCGGACTTACGCCAGAGGACCTCCTCCAGCCAACGGCGTGTCTTTTCGTTAGCGGCCTCGTAGTTCTTGGCCTGATCCTCACGCAATACGTAGGAGATGTCCAGATAGTGTTCGGCGATGTCCGGTCCGGCCAGCTCGATCCCCCGGTCGAACTGCGCCTCGGCGAGCGAGTCGACGCCGGTCCTCTGGTAGACGAGGCCCAGCGTCAGGTAGCCCCACGGGTTGTCCGGCGCCGCTTCCTGGAAGTTCAGGGCCAGCGCGCGCGCGTCGCGGTACTGTCCGCGCTCCACGAGGTGCGCCGCGAGGCGGCGAAAGGCGCCAGCGTGTGCCGGGTACACATCGAGGGCGTTGCGGAACGCCTCCATCAGCTCCTCGTAGTCGTCCTCTCCTTCTTCCGACAGATCCGCGGCGTAGCGGAAGTACTCGTTGAACTCCTTGGGCCGGGTGAAGTTCAGGCAGAAGTTGCCCAGGCTACCGCACTCCGGCGTGTAGACGGGTAGCCTGGGGACGAAGACGAGATGGCGAGTGTCGAGGTATATGTCCTCGGCGTAGAGACCAAGCTCGTACCAGAGGTGGGCGCGCTCCTCGGGGGTCACGGACTCGGGCGCGTCACGGATCGCATTCTTGGCGCGGTTCAGCACGCGCCGGGCGTCGACGGGCATCTGCTGCTTGCGCATGAGCTTGCCCAGAGCCAGCAGATAGCTGGGGTCGCTGGGGTCGAGCTGCCAGGCGCGGCGCAACGCCTTGTCGGCGGCGAGGCGCTCGTCGAAGTCGGTTTCCCTGCCGCTGGCGATTTCTGTCAGGATCGTTCCGAGCAGACCCCAGCCCGGTGCGTAGTCGGGCTCGATGTCCGTCAGTTGCCGGAGCTGCGCGAGCGCGGCCATCGTGTCGCCCGCCGCAAGTTCGGCCAGCGCTTGGCGATATAACTCCGGCTCCTGAGCGGTCAGCGGCCGACCGACCAGGAGGAGCAAGAATAACAGCCGCGCCGCGACCGGGCCGCGGGCTCGCCAACCGCATCGCGACGGGATCAGCCTGAATCGCTGCATGGCTTGAAATTTAGCTGCAGGGACTTACCCCGTAAACGTGTCGCGCTCTTCCGGAGCCTTCGTCTGGCGCCGGCGCCAACTCACCCGTTCATCGCTGCGAGCCGCTGGCGGCGCGCTCGAGTTCGGCTACCGTGCGGTCGCCCACATAGCCACGCTCCGTCAGCCCATGGTCCGCTTGAAAGGCATCCAGCGCCGTGAGGGTGGCGGCGTCGAGGCGGCCGTTGAATTCGCCGCCATAGTAGCCGAGAGCGGCTAGCTTTTCCTGCAACTCTTTGATGTCGGGGCCACGTTGGGGATAGATCGGGCGCGAGCCGAGCGGCTGATAGATGTCGTTCGGATGAAACACGCTCATGAAGACGCGGTAGACTCGCTCGAGCTCGAGTATCGGAGCCACGTGATCCTCAACGCGAAGGTCGATGTATCGGTCATCGCCTCCACCGTAGCCACCATCCTGCTGAACGACGAGCAGGCCGGCGCCCTGGCGGCCGCGCCGATCGCCGCCGGCGGCCTGTCCGGCCTTCAGGGCGTCGAGCATTCGCTCCGCCAGCGGCTTGCCCATCGCCTCGGCACGCTCGAAGGCTGCTGCCATGCTGTCCACCACCGCGGCGCCAACGAGGATGTTCCCCTGGACGCTGTAATGCTCCCCCGACCGCATACCGGCCCAAGCGATATTTCGCTCCCCGGTGAAATTCGCCATGCGGCACCCCGCATCGACGATGGCGAATTGGCGGGACTCGATCAGCGAGTCCGCCTCGATGAACTGCTGCTTCACCTCTTCGGGTGTTCGCCCTTCCGCCAGCAGCTGGAGCGTGCGCGGCTTGAAGGTGACGTTGGCGTTTGCCTGGGTCGCGATGGCGCCGACCCCGGCCCGGGCCGCCGGGACGATGGCACCGGCGGCGACGACACGGGATTGCACGGCGACGCCCAGCTGTCCGCTGGCAGGATCGCAGGCCACGACACTGAACGTGGAGAGGGGCGGGCTCGCGTCCGAGGCCGCTTGAGCCGCAAGGCAACGGACGGCGCCGCTGCCCGCGAGGATCAGAGCGAACACGAGGATCGGCGTGCACGGAATGACGCCTGGTCGGCCCGCGCCGTCGAATCTGGCGATCAAGGTCATGTCATCGATCTCCTCTTCGTACGTCGTCGAAAGCTGAGCTCCGGCGGCTGACACGGCGGCTGTCCCCCTCAGGACTGGCAAGCGGGACAGCAGAAAGCCGAGCGGCCCGCCAGCACGATCCGCTCGATCTCGGTGCCACAGCGATGACAGGGTTCTCCGACCCTGCCATAAACTTCCAGCCTGTTTTGGAAATCGCCGCGTCCGCCGAGAACATCGCGGTAGTCACTAAGTGTCGTGCCGCGCCGCGAGATCGCGCTGCGCATGACGGATCGGATGCCGGAATGGAGGCGTTCGATCTCGGTATTGCTCAGACTGCGAGCTGGGCGACGCGGATCGATCCCGGCGAGGAAGCAGGCTTCGCTGGCGTAAATGTTCCCTATTCCAGCGACCTTCCGCTGATCGAGGAGCAGGTTCCTGATCGGTGCCCGCGAGCGAGCGAGGATGGTGGACAAGCGGTTGGGAGTGAATCGTCGGGAAAGCGGCTCGATGCCGAGTTGCGTGTCGACGGCGGCCCAGGCATCGGGGTCGAGCACCCAGGTTCGGGCGAAACGGCGGGTGTCGTAAAAACGGAGCACGCCGGCATCGATCGAGCCTTCCAACTGGACGCTGAGCGACAGGTGAGGCTCGCGGCGGAAAGGGGCGGACGGCGACCAGGTGAAACGGCCCGTCATGCGCAGCTGCGTGACCCAGCGCTGTCCGCTATCGAGCTCGGCGGCCAGCCACTTGGCCCGCCGGCCGACGCGCTCGATGCGCCGTCCCGAAAGAGCTCGGCGAAAGCCTGTCGGGGTCATCGGTTGGACCACTTCGTTGCGGTGTACGCGTACCCGCGCAACGACGAGTCCGGCGATCGCGGCGTTGAGGCCTCGCGCGATAGTCTCGGCTTCAGGAAGTTCCGGCATTCAGTTCAGGAGCGTTCCCGCTTGATCTCCCGGTATCCGATATCCCGCCGGAAGTACTTTCCCTGGAACTGGATGGCTTCGGCTGCGGCGCGCGATTTCTCCGCCGCATCGCTGACCCTGTCGCCCAGCCCTACGGCGCCCAGGACACGACCACCGCTGGTGACCAATTGGCCCTCGGGATTACGGCGCGTCCCGGCGTGCAGCACGATGATGTCGGGATCCTCCTCCAGCGACTCTGGTATCTCGATGATCTTACGCTTGGCGTAGGAGCCGGGGTAGCCTTCGGAGGCGAGCACG
>JASFLD010000447.1:0-4236 GCA_050118275.1 Gemmatimonadales bacterium | reverse complement strand
CCGTGAGGCGCGGTGTGAACGCCGTTAGGGCGCCGCCAGGCGGCCTAACACTGAAGCTCCGCGCCGTGAGGCGCGGTGTGAAGAACCACCGACCATCACGGCAGGATGGGCCAGCCTGGACCACAATCGTTTCCTGGGAAAATGGGCCTGGGTGGACTCGAACCACCGACCTCACGCTTATCAGGCGTGCGCTCTAACCACCTGAGCTACAGGCCCCACAACTCACACGCTAAGCCTACTCCCGCACGTGCTCAACGCAGCGGGCTTTGTAATATACCGTGGACGTGGCGATGGGCCAGTGCGGCCTGGCTGAGCGACCCGCGCAGAGGCGCGTGCCGGCTCGCTGCCGGTGAGGTCCAGCGGCGGCCGATGCGGGCGGTAGGCCGGAACCCGCATGGCGCCGCCTTATTCTGCCATGACGCAACTCTCGCAACGCCTGCGGGTCGCGGCGTGAGACCGCACCGCCGACCTCACGCCCGCCTCGCACCACCTCGAGCTATTCTAGAGCGCCCGAGTCTCGACTCAGGTTCGGACAGAACTCGCTTCCGGGCGCAGCGTCATGACGACTTTGCCGACTGTCTTCTCGGGCTCGCCCTGGGCCTCGTACGCGCTCGGGATCGTGCGGGCGAGTTCGGATTCCTCGAACTCGGTCAGGGCCTCCTCGGATTGCCAGACGAGGACGGCACCGTGCTCTTGGGTGGCGGGAAATTGCAGATAGTACTTCTGGAGAAGCCCTGGCAAGGCACGATACTGTGGGGCTCTCGCTTCGTACATCCCCTGCACCGCTTCCCCCGACAACCGAGACTTGAATCGGACTATCTGGACGAGCACTGCCGTACCTCCATGTGATGATGATGATCGAGAGTAGAGAACCGCGTTGCCCAAGTCACGGATTGCACTACTTCCACTCCTTGCCCAACGCGTCCAAGTTCGCTCGGCCGAGGTCTTCCGGGGTCATGGCAACACGGAACTCCACCTGCGCGTCGAAAGTGAGGAACCAGGGCTCGGCCAACACCGCGACCTGCGACGGATCACTGACATCTACCACCAGCCTGGCGCCGCGCTTGCCGTCCCGTTCCGAGAAGTACGCGACTTCCGGTTTGATAGCCTCGAGAATTCGACGGATCTTCTGTCCTGCGGTTCCATCTCGAACGGCCGTGTTGAACGGCTCGAGAGGAAAGTTAACATCCATGAGCATACGCATGATGTAACCTCAGTTCTGTAGGTTGACTGCCGGGTCGCTTTCACGCATTTGAATTGCCGAGCTCTCGCTGCTCCGACGGTCGTGCCAGGGCGTGGAGCGACTGATGAATGCTCGCGCGTAATGGCACGTATCGTTCCAGCAGACTGAATTGTGGAAATGCGTCGCAAACCCAACTTCGAAGCCTACTCGTCAACCGAACCGGCGATGGAGATCCAGCGCCGATGGGTCGATTTAGGCCTGCGTTATGGTCGATTTGAATCGCTTGATCGGACGGAGAGTCGCCGAGCGCGCATGGAACGCTACGTCTGCCGAGCACACGAAGCGTGGGAGGGACCGGGCTCTCATGCCGCCTCCGGCGGGGCCGTGACACCAGCTCCGCGTCGCGAGACGTGGCGTGAAGAACCCACCGGCCTCACGCTGGGTCTTCTGGCTGATCGGCCTGCGGCTGCAATATCTTGCGACCCTGGCAACGCATTGGATCTCTCGACCTGAGCCCCCCTCTGTCGCGGTCGTGCCGGCCAATCGGTGTGTACCGGCGGATTTGGGGATGGTTTGGGCTTGAACCGCATTTTGGGTCTGGACGACACGATGACCGAACTGTCCGCTCGAACACGCTCGCGCACCTCGCTCACCCGAGGTGTCGACAGCATCCAAACCGTGCGGATCCCCTGGGACCCGAAGGCAGCGGCCATCATTATCTGCGACATGTGGGACGACCATCACTGCGTCTCGGCGGCTTCGCGAGTTGCGGAGATGGCCCCGCGAATGAACGAAGTCGTGGCCGAACTGCGCCGAAGCGGCACGCTCATCATCCACGCTCCGAGCGGCTGCATGCACTTCTACAGCAACACTGCCGCTCGCTTGCGTGCGACTACCGCTACTCGGGCCGAAGCCCCAGTCGACATCGGCTGGAACGATCGGAACCCGGAGCGGGAAGCGCCTCTACCGCCGACGATTGCGGACCCCGGTCCGTGCTCCTGCGATTCCCCTCAACCTTGCTGTGATCCCGGGTCTCCCCATCCCTGGACGCGTCAGATCTCCGCGATCGAAGTCAGACCTGAGGACGCCGTCAGCGATGATGGGCAGGAAGTCTTCAACCTGCTCGAGTCTCGTGGGATCGACGATGTCGTCGTGATGGGGGTGCATACGAACATCTGCGTCCTCGGACGTCCTTTCGGGATCAGACAGCTGGTCTATCTCGGCAAGCGCCCGCTGCTCTGCCGCGACCTGACGGACTCTTTCCATCGGGACCCACGAGGTCATCGCAAGGGAACGGAAATGGTGGTCGGGCACATCGAGAGATTCTGGTGCCCGAGCGTCACGAGCGATCAACTCGCTGACGGCAAGCCGTTCCGGTGGGTAGAGAGGTAGGAACGGCAGCCCCGGGGCACGAATCCCATCACCACCCCAGACGCTGCACCAACTGCCGGGTCTCCTGCGCCGACAAGTGTCGGAGCGGCCGCCCTGGATGGTCGGCCAGCCCCCACACCGCCGCCGCCACGGCCCCCGCCGACGCCCGGAGCGCACGCCAATCGACCTTGTCCAATGTATCGCCCGCGTTGTGGTACCAGAGCGGCGCGTCCGGCGGCAACGATGTTTGAACATAGATCGTCGGAACGCCGGCCAGCAGGAACGGTTGGTGATCGCTTCCCGAACCACCGCCGTGATTAACCTCGCTGCTCAGACCGAGGCCCTCCAATTCCTCCGCCAAACGGCCGAACAGTGAGTCCGCCTCCGCATGTCCCGTGGCACCATACGCCTCCGGCCTGCCCACCATGTCGAGATTCATCATGGCCACCAGGCGCGACAACTCGTCTGCGTGCTCCTGCACGTAGTGACGCGAGCCCAGTAGGCCCAGCTCCTCCGCCGAGAACAGAACGACCCGCACCGTTCGCCGCGGCCGCATGTCGCCGGCCGCCAACGCCTGGATTGCGGTCATCACGGTCAGGACTCCGGTCCCGTTGTCGATCGCCCCGTCGCCCAGATCCCACGAGTCGAGATGAGCGCCCAGCAAAAAGACCTCCTCCGCCACCGCGGGATCGCGTCCCCGCCACTCACCCACCACGTTCAACGACGTACCGCTCTGCGTCTCCGCCTCGACGCGAATCGCCAGCGATAGCGGCCCCGCCGCCACCTGCCGTCGCAGCCACAAACCATCCTCGCGCGACAGCGAGAGGATCGCGAGCTGGACCGGCGGTTCCGCGCTCGGCGCCACTCGCGCCTGCGGCAGCCGGCCCGGCTCGAACGAGATGCGCAGAACCGCAGCCGCTCCAAGTTCGATCGCTTTCGTGACCAACTCCGGACCGATCACGCCATCGGTCAGCAGCCCGGCGCCCTCCAGGCCCGCGCTGATCGTGTCCAGCGTCGCGGGGTTGCCGCGACCGATGTCGACGACCGGCACCGAATCGGCCGAGAGGCTCGGCGTGTACCCATACGCCGCAACCGCCAGGCGGCGCTGCCGGAGCAGCGCCGGCGCCGCTACCCGCACGCTGACCGCTCCGCGCCGCCACACGGGAATCCGCACCGGCTCGAACCACACCGAGTCCAGCCCAAAGCTCCGCAGCCACCGGGCCGCCCAAGCCTCTGACCGCGTACCTGTGGGAGTCCCGGACAATCGACCGCCGATCGTGTCGATGAGCCCCATCGCCATCACCTGCAGATCGGGCGACTCGAGCGCCCTCGTCACGACAGCGATGAGCGCGGAATCCGGCTCCTGTTTTCCGGCAAACGGGAAGGCTTCGCCCGCAAGAATGGTGTGCCCTACGAAGAACGAGATGACAAGCCGCAGGACGAT
The DNA here is from genome assembly GCA_050118275.1 of Gemmatimonadales bacterium. GTDB lineage: Bacteria > Gemmatimonadota > Gemmatimonadetes > Palauibacterales > KS3-K002 > JASFMO01. The sequence continues at coordinate 238 of JASFLD010000447.1, read as the reverse complement.
GGTCGAGTGCGACCTGCAGCAACTATGAGAAGAGGGCCCAGCGGACCCTCTCTTGACTGCAGCGCTCCTTCCGAGATCCGCCCTATTCCCACTCTTCGCGGCGGCGTTTACGCGATACGGCCTCGTCCTCGTCCTCGTCCTCGTAATCGTCGAACTCGTCGTCCCATTCGTCCTCGTCGTCCTCGAATTCATCATCGAACTCGAGATCGTCCTCCTCATACTCCTCGTCCAACTCTTC
>JASFLD010000446.1:0-4256 GCA_050118275.1 Gemmatimonadales bacterium | reverse complement strand
CCGGGACGGAGCGTTAGGATCGGAGAGGACCTCGAGGCGTGGATCGAGGATTCCGCGCCGGGCGGCACGCGCATCGTGCAACTCTCGTCGCGGCTCCCGATAGAACAGGCTCTGGCACGCTACGGTCGCGTGCCGCTTCCGCCCTACATCCGCCGCCCGGATGACGAGGTCGACCGCCATCGCTATCAGACCGTCTACGCCGATGAGCAGGGCAGCATTGCAGCGCCGACTGCCGGTCTGCACTTCACACCGTTGCTGCTGGAAGAGATAGAATCCCGTGGTGTCCGGATCGCCCGGCTGACCCTGCACGTCGGCTTGGGCACGTTTCGGCCGGTGGAGGTCGAAAATCCGGCGGAACACCGGATGGAGGCCGAGTGGTATGCCATCGGGAAAGCGGCCGCCGCGGCGATCAACCGGGCTCGCGAGCGGGGTGGTGCGATCTGGGCTGTGGGAACGACGACCGTACGTGCGTTGGAGACCGCCGCTGGGGAGAGGGGATTCGTCAGGCCGATGACCGGCTCGACCGAGCTATTCATCCGACCCGGACATCGGTTCAGAGCCGTGGATCGTCTGATCACGAATTTCCACTTGCCACGCTCGACGCTCTTGATGCTCGTGGCGGCTTTCTCCGGCTACGGACTGACCATGAAGGCGTACCGGCATGCGGTTGAGCAGCGTTACCGTTTCTACTCGTACGGTGACGCGATGGTGATACTGTGATGGGCCGAGGCGTACCGGCCTCCGACAGGCGAGCGACTGAGCGGACGTCTGGCGGTCGGTTCAGCCTGGAGGCCAAGGACGGCGCGGCGCGGGCCGGCGTGCTACGCGTGGGGCGTGGGTCCGTATCGACCCCCGCCTTCATGCCGGTTGGAACGCAAGGGACGGTGAAGTCCGTTTCGCCCGAGGAGCTGGAGGCGCTGGGCGCGGAGATGCTTCTGGCGAATGCCTATCATTTGTACTTGCGCCCCGGTCACGAGCTCATTCGCCAGCTGGGTGGATTGCATGGCTTCATGGACTGGCGGAAGCCGATTCTCACCGACTCGGGTGGGTATCAGGTCTTTTCGTTGGCGCGACTGAACGAAGTGACGGATAGCGGCGTGTGGTTCCAGAGTCATATCGATGGCTCGCGGCATTTCATCACGCCCGAACTGGTCATGGAGATCGAGACGGCAATGGGCGCCGACGTCATCATGGCTCTGGACGAGTGTCCGCCAGGGCGAGCCGACAGAGATATGGCGGCCCGGGCGGTGGCGCGGACGCAGCACTGGTTACAGCGCGGCGCGGCTCGGTTCGATGAGCTGCGCGACGGCGACATGGCACAGGTGTTGTTACCGGTCATACAAGGCGGCATCTTTTTGGATCTGCGGATCGAGTCGCTGGAGCAGGCACGCGAGCTACGCGATTGGGCGGGTTTCGGGATCGGAGGACTGTCGGTCGGCGAATCGAAGGAGCAGACGCAGGAGATTCTCGAGGGTCTGGAACCCGCTCTGCCGGCGGACGGAGTGAGGTACTTGATGGGGGTGGGATATCCCCAGGATCTGGTCCGCGCCGTCCGGTTGGGCTACGATCTGTTCGATTGTGTGGCGCCGACGCGCAACGGCCGAAACGGTACGGCATTCACGTCACGCGGCCCGGTCAATGTCAAGTTGGCGGCTTGGAAGGAGGACGGTTCGCCGATCGAGTCCGGCTGCGGATGCTGGGCCTGCCGGAGCTACAGTCGTGCGTATGTCCGGCATCTGTTCATAGCAAGAGAGCTGTTGGGTCTACGAATTCTGTCGATACACAATCTGTATTTTCTGACGGACCTGATGAGACGAACGAGGGTGGCGATCAAGGCGGGTCATCTCGCCGAGTGGGCAGACGAATGGTTGAGGCGTTACGAGGACAACTAGGAACGAGGGGGGCGAATTGTTATCACTGGTTTTTGTGCCGTCGGAGCAAGGCGGAGGAGGCGCCATGGGCACGTTCATCATGCTCGCGGCGTTCATCGGGATATTCTATTTCCTGCTGATACGACCGCAAAGACAACAGCAGAAGCGGCACGAAGAGATGGTGAAGGCACTGAGGCGGGGAGACGAGGTCGCGACGCTGGGAGGCATTGTGGGTCGCATCGTCCACATCAAGGACGACCGAATCACGATCAAGACGGCAGAGGATACGCGTCTGGTCATCGAGAGGGATAAGGTGGCGCGGAAGCTGGCGGTCGGCGCCGAGGAGGAATCATAGGCAAGTTGGAGATACGTCTGCTGGGGGATCCCGTGCTACGACAGCCGGCGGAGGATGTCGAGGTGTTCGATGACGAGCTGCGCCAGCTGATTCGGGCCATGTTCGAGACGATGTACGTCGAGGAAGGTATCGGCCTGGCGGCGCCGCAAATCGGTGTCTCGCAACGATTCTTCGTGATGGACGTGGGCGAAGAGAATACCCGTGCTCAGGCTATCGTCAATCCGGTGATCGTTGAGGAAACCGGCTCGGAGAAGGGTGAAGAGGGGTGCCTGTCTCTACCGGGCCTGGTCGGGGCGGTCGAGCGCGCGGCGGAAATTGTGGTGGAAGGGTACGACCCTGAAGGAAAGCCACTGCGGCTCGAAGCGTCGGGCCTGGTCGCCCGTTGCATACAGCACGAGATCGATCATCTGGATGGGGTGCTGTTCATAGACAAGCTGTCCCCGATGAAGCGGAAGATGCTCCTCTCGAAGTGGAAGAAGTTGCGGAAGGAAGCAGAGCAGGCTTGAGAATCGTCTTTTGGGGCACCCCTGACTTCGCGCTCACCGTGCTGCAGGCGCTGTTCGACGCCGGACGTCAAGTCGTAGGTGTCGTGACGCAACCGGACCGGCCGGCAGGTCGCGGGCGGAGGCTGCAGCCCCCGCCGGTGAAGCTGGCGGCGTTGGAGCGAAAGATCCCCGTATTGCAGCCCGAGAGACCGGAGGGCGACGATTTCCTGGACGAGCTACGCCGCTTGGCGCCGGACGTGTCGGTGGTGGCGGCCTACGGACACATCCTGAAGAAGGAAGTATTGGACCTACCGCGGCTGGGCTCGTTCAACGTTCACGCATCGCTCCTGCCGGAGTTGCGTGGAGCGGCGCCCGTGGCCTGGGCGATCATCCGCGGCCACGAGGAGACGGGCGTGACAATCATGCGTATGGCCGAGCGGCTGGACGCGGGGACGATAATTCGCCAGGCGCGTTGCGATCTACCGCCCGGTATCACAGCCGGCGAATTGACGGAGAAGCTCGCCGAGCTGGGCGCTCGTACGCTGCGGGAGGCGCTCGATCTGATCGAGGCCGACCGTCCGGGCGACGAGCCGCAAGACGAAGGTTCGGCGACCTACGCGCCCAAGCTGACGCCGGACGATGTACGCATCGACTGGTCACGATCGGCGGTGGAGATCGAGCGCTTGATTCGAGGTGCGGATCCAGCACCGGCGGCCTGGACCGAGCTGGCCGGGCTTCGGGTTCGCCTGTTCCTCCCGCGGGTCGTCACCAAGGCTGACGGAGATGACGCGCCGGGCGTCGTGGTCAGGGCGGATCCGCGCGCCGGTCTGGAAGTGGCGACGGGCCGGGGTCTGCTGGAGATCGGTCAGGTTCAGCCGGCGGGCAAACGCCGAATGGACGCCGCGGAATGGATACGGGGACGCGGGGTCGAGACCGGCCAGAGATTCGATTGAAGCGCGCTTGCCCTCGGCTGTTCCTCGTGACGAGCGACGAGACCGCCGGTCGGCCCGGCTTCGCTGAACGTGTGGAACGGGTTCTGGCCGTCGGTGGCGGTGTGTGCGCGGTTCAACTGCGAGCTCACGGACTGCGGGGCGGTGCGTTGTACGATCTGGGCAGAGAACTGCGACGGCTGACGCTGAGTCATGGTGCCGCTCTCTGGATCAACGATCGGGTCGACGTGGCCATCGCGGTGCGTGCCGATGGAGTGCAGCTGGGGTCGCGGAGCATGGATAGCGGTACAGCCGGGCGGCTGCTGGGTCGCTGCTGCTGGAGCGGGCGCTCGGTCCACTCTGTCGAAGAGGTCGAGGCGACGAGCGCGGATGTCTATTTGCTGGGGAACATCTATGAGACGGCATCGCACCCCGGCCGGCCGTCGCTGGGGTTACAGGCGGTACGGGCGGCGGCGCGAACCGGGCGACCGATCATCGGGATCGGGGGTATCACTCCTGAAAGAGCACGCGAAGTGATCGGGGCGGGCGCCTGGGGCGTGGCGGTGTTGAGTGGGGTTTGGGGAGCCAATGACGTGGTGGTGGCGACGACGCGTTA
>JASFLD010000445.1:0-4256 GCA_050118275.1 Gemmatimonadales bacterium | reverse complement strand
ACCCTGTTCGCTTTCTCGGCCGAGAACTGGAAGCGTCCGATGCGAGAAGTGGCCTTCCTGATGTCGCTGCTTCAGCGCTACGCCGTGTCGGAATATCAAGATCTAGTCAAGAACGGCGTCGAAGTTCACGTGATCGGCGATCTCGAGCGCTTGGGCAGGGCCGAGCGCCTCGCCATCCGCAAAATCCTCGACGCGACCCGCGGCGGCCAGAATCTGCAGCTGGTGGTCGCGCTGAGCTACGGCAGCCGGGGCGAGATCGTGCAAGCGGCCCGGCACCTGGCGGAACGCGCGGCGGCGGGTGAGCTCGACCCCGCGGCCATCGACGAAGCCGCCGTCGCCTCGGAACTGTTCACCGCGCCTTGGCCCGATCCCGACCTGTTGATCCGGACGTCCGGCGAGTTCAGGATCTCGAATTTCTTGCTGTGGCAGCTCGCTTACACGGAGCTGTACGTTACGCCGTTGATGTGGCCGGACTTCACTCGCGAGCAGTTGTTCGAGGCGATCATCGAGTACCAGCGTCGCGAACGCAGGTTTGGCAAGGTCTCGGGTTGATGGCGAAACCCGGCGGGGAACTCACGAAACGGGTCGCAGTGGCCGTGATAGGGATACCGCTCGCCGTTGGAGCCGGCTACTTGGGCGGGTACTGGTTGGCCGGTCTACTGGCCCTGCTGGCGGGGCTGGCTGCGGCCGAGTTCAGCCGAATGTATCGAGCGCGGGACGTATTCGCAGCACCCTGGGTCGCCGCGCTGCTGGCCATCGCGTACGTCGTGCTGGCGGTCGGACTGCCCGCTGGAGTCTATCTGGTCTGGGCCACGATTCTCACGCTCGGCGTCACGTCCGTGCTGATCATCCGCACGGAACCCGAACGACAGCCCGGTTTGTCCGCGGTCCTGACCGCTTTCGGCGCCGTTTACACCGGCGGCCTGCTGGCCTACGCCCTCTGGCTGCGCTCGCTCGGTGGCACCGGCCCGGGCTGGTCCGGCGCGACCGTGCTGTTCCTGCCAGTGGCGGTGACCTGGCTTGGCGATACGGCGGCCTACTCGGTCGGGAGCGCGATTGGCCGGCACAAGATGGCGCCGGTGATCAGCCCGAAGAAGACCTGGGAGGGTGCGGTGGCTGGGCTGCTGGCGACGGCCGCGGGCGCGCTGCTCTACGTGGAGTTGACGGGTCCGCTGCTGCGGTGGTCGATGTCGGTCTGGCAGGTGCTGTTGTTCGGCGCTCTCGTGTCCGTCGCCGGACAGGTGGGTGACCTGTTCGAATCGCGCTTCAAACGGGATTGTGCGATGAAGGACAGCTCGAGCTTGCTGCCGGGCCACGGCGGAGCGCTGGACCGCATCGATTCGTTGGTGTTCGTTTTTCCATTCGCATACGCCTTCTTGAGGCTCGTCGGCGTCTGATGGCAGTGCGTGGCGTTGCGGTTCTCGGATCGACGGGCTCGATCGGCAGGACGACTTTGGAGGTGATTCGGGCGTTCCCCGATCGATTCCGGGTCGTCGCTTTGACGGCGAATCGCAGCGCGGGCGCGCTGCGAAGCCAGGTCGACGAGCACCGGCCGGAGTTGGCTGCGCTGGCGGAATTTGATCGGGCTGACGGATCGGATGCCGAGCGGCGGATCGTCTTCGGCCGGGAAGCGGTGCTCGAGGCGGCGACTCATCCGAACGTAGATATCGTCGTCAACGCGCTGGTGGGAGCCGCGGGGCTCGAGCCGACGCTGGCCGCCTTACAAGCCGGCAAGCGACTGGCCCTGGCCAACAAAGAGTCGCTGGTCGTTGGAGGGCCGCTGGTGATCGAGGCATTGAATCGGGGCGGTGGCGAGTTGATCCCGGTGGACAGCGAGCACAGCGCCGTGTTCCAATGTCTCGAGGGGGCGGCGGCCGGGTCGGCCGTCCGGAAGATAGTGCTCACCGCCTCGGGCGGCGCTTTCAGGGATCGGGCGTTACACGAGCTGACCACCGTGAGCCCTGCCGAGGCATTGCAGCATCCGACCTGGAGCATGGGGGCGAAGATCACCGTCGATTCGGCCACACTGGTCAACAAGGCGCTCGAGGTCGTCGAGGCCCACTACTTGTTCGGGCTTCCGTATGAGCGGGTCGATGTGGTGATCCACCGGCAATCGATTGTGCACTCGCTAGTCGAGTTCTGCGATGGTTCGGTACTTGCACAGTTAGGTCATCCGACGATGGCTGTGCCGGTCCTCTACGCGCTGGCGTACCCGGAGCGTCTGCCGTTCCATACCCGGTCCCTTGACCTGGCGGAGGTCGGGGCTCTTACTTTCGAGCCAGTGCCGCTCGGTCGCTATCCGGCCTTCGAGCTGGGTAGGCAGGCAGCGCTAGCCGGTGGCACGGCGCCGGCGGCATTCAACGCCGCCAGCGAAGAGGCCGTTGCGGCATTTCTGGGCGAGCGGATCCCCTTCACGGCGATCGCGGGCGTCATCGAGGAGGTGCTGAGCGACCACATTGTGGAGCAAGTGACACAACTGGAAGTCGTCCAGCGCGCCGATGGCTGGGCGCGGGAGGCGGCCCGGTCGGCGGTCAACCGGATCACGAACTGAACAAGAGACGGTAAAGCTAGATGACCTCGATTCTCGCATTCATAGTCGTTCTTGGCGTACTGATCTTCGTGCACGAGCTGGGGCACTTCGTGGTGGCGAAGCTGGCCGGAATAGCGGTTCCCCGGTTCTCGATCGGCTTGGGGCCGCGGGTCTGGGGCGTGAAAGTGGGGGAAACCGAATATGTCCTGTCCCTGCTGCCGCTTGGCGGATACGTCAAGATGGCCGGAATGGCGGATGACGAGGCGCTCGAAGCGCTCGAGGGCGGCAAGTCGGACCTGGATGTCCCGCCCCAGCGCCGCTTCGACAACAAATCGATACCCGTGCGCGCCGCGGTGATCTCAGCGGGTGTGGCGATGAACCTCCTGTTCGCCGTGCTGGCCTTTTCCGGGATCACCTACCACTTGTCCTACGCTCCGCTGATCAGCGAAGTGCAGAACGGCCTACCGGCCGCTGCCGCTGGAGTGAAGCCGGGTGATCTGATCGTCGCGGTCGACGGGCACGAGATCGATCTCTGGGCTGAGTTCGTCGATTACATCAGTCAGCGACCCGGGGAGAGGGTTGCACTGACGGTGGAGCGGGATGGTCGCAAGATCGAGCTGACCAGCGCCGTGGCACGCTTCGATACGACGATCACGAACTTTCAGGGCAAGGACTCGACGATAGTACTGGGACGGATCGGCGTGGCGCGCGATACCGTCAGGCCGCAACACGCGTTTGGGGTCGCCGAGTCACTGGGTGTCGGCACGCGCCAGACACTAGCTTTCTCGGGCCTGGTGCTCGATTTCCTCGGCCAATTGGTCACGGGACAGGCGTCGCCCCGCGAGCTGGGTGGCCCGATCATGATCGGTCAGTTCTCGGGTCGGGCGGCGCGCATGGGAGCCACGGCCTTCATCAGCTTCATGGCGTTCCTCAGCATCAACCTGGCCATCCTCAACCTGCTGCCTATTCCGGTACTCGACGGCGGCCATCTGGTCTTCCTCATGGTCGAGGCGGTCAGGGGAAGGGCGTTGTCGCTGCGGGCGCGGGCGCGCTTGAGCCAGCTGGGGTTCGTCTTGATCATGGCGCTGATGGTGTGGGTCTTCACCAGCGACGTGCTGCGGCTGACGGGGAACTAACGGGACGGCGCAGGCCGCCGGTGCCTCATCGGGCGCCCGGCTCTAGCCGGAGGCGAGCGGTCGGTGGCGAACGCTAGAACAGTCCCAGCTGCTGGCAACGCGCCTCGGCGGCCAGGGCGACCACATCCAATCCGGGCAGCGGCTCGTCCTGTGAGGCGACGTAGAGGGGCCCCTCGTACCGCTTGCCACGCAGCGCCCCACCCACCGCTTCTTCCGCTAGACACGGATCATTGCACTCCTGGCTCAGGTGGGCGAGCACCACGGCGGCCAGCTCGGCGTGGAGCAGCTCGATGCCGAGTTGCGCGGCGGCTCGATTCGATAGGTGCCCGTGCCTTCCGGCGATGCGGCTCTTGACCGACCATGGATAGGGGCCGGTACGCAGCATCAAGTCGTCGTGGTTCGCTTCGAGGATTAGCACGTCACAACGTTGCAGTGCGTGACGCACCGAGACGGTGGGCGTACCCAGGTCCGTAGCGATCCCCACCTTGAGCCCGCTCGTGCGCTGACCGATGGTCACACCGATGGGATCGATGGCGTCGTGGCACGTCAGAAACGGCTCCAACTGCAGGTCGCCCAGATCGACGGGTCTG
>JASFLD010000444.1:0-4284 GCA_050118275.1 Gemmatimonadales bacterium | reverse complement strand
CTCAGGTTGATGTTGACGACTCTTGTTTCAGGAACTCGATGGCATATTCGAGCTGCCTGTCCCTGCCATTCGCCCGATCCGTCGCTGTCTGCTCGATCCGGATGTCGGGAGGGACGCCAAGCCATTCCCATGGCAAGCCGTCGTACCGCCGTGCGTCCCCCGTAGGAACACCGATCTCCGCACCGCTCGGAAGTCGGTACACCCCAGGAGCACGATCATCGGCCGCGCCCGAACCACCTCCTGTCGTATCACCCACAGCGGTAGCGTGCGGCACTTGTTTCATCATCTCCGCGAACGCTTCGGCGCCGCTGAAGCTCCGTCCGTTGATCAGTACCACCACGGGGTTCGTGTACTGGAACAACCCGCGCGGTTGGATGGGCGGCCAGGGATAGCGCTCACCCAGCACGTAGACGTCTATGGCAGCGAGCGGTTCGGTCAGGAACCGGCCGACGAACTCCCTGATCGTGTCGTGGTTTCCTCCCGGATTGTGCCGCACATCGATGATCAGTGACCTGGTGTGTCGCAGGTGATCGAGCGCCGCGTCGAAGTCTTGCGTGATCTCGTGCGGCATGAACTCGGCAACCCGGACGTATCCGATGCCGTCATCTCGTATCGCGTAGCCGATCAAGGAATCCGGGTCGATGTGGATGCTGTCCGGGTCGAGGTAGTTCAGTAGGAGATCGGCGCGCCAGACATCCATGTCTCGCCAGACCCGGGGGCCCACATACGGCCATATCTTTCGGTCGCTCGTCTCGAGCCAACCTTCCTGCAACGAGATCCGTGTACCTGGCGGTGGTCTCAACCACACGTGCCCGTCCATTAGCTCGCCCAACATCTCGAGCAACACCACATAGATTTCGTCCCCGGCGACGTCCTCCACGCGCGGGCGGTAGGCCGAGTGAACGTCGTCCCAGTCGATCCCTTTGAACTCGAAGTACGGGTAGACGGAATCCACCGCCGTCCAGGCGGCTTCGAGGTCCGCGACGCCGTTCGGACTTCCGTTTGCAGCACTGGCCGGGTCGTCGCAGGCGAGTACACCGAAACCCAGGACCAGCAGCGCTGGCGCCGCCCAGCCACGTATCAGACTCTTGCCATTCAGCATGTGAACCTCCGATTTGCTGGCCGCTTCCGGCCCGCGTAGCTTTATGGAGTACGGTACGTCGGGGGCGTCTCCTGACCGACTCGTCGGTGTCACATCCCGTGTTACGGTTCGATATGGGCTATTCCTCCCAAGGGCCTACCCGCTTTCACGCGCTCGGCGCGGCCGACCTCAAAGGGCCCCAGGGCACCACCCTGCGGTCCGTACTCGCCCGACCCAAGCTGCTCGGCGTACTCGCGTACCTGGCGGCGGCGAGTCCGCGAGGCTTTCAGCGCCGGGATACGATCACGGGGCTGTTCTGGGCCGAGCTGAGCCAGGAACGGGCGCGGGGCGCACTGCGACAGGCGCTGTACCACCTGAGGCAGTTCCTCGGTGAGGGTGTGGTGGTCAGCCGGGGCGACGAGGAGGTCGGTCTGGACGAAGATCGATTCTGGTCCGATGTCGCGGCGTTCGAAGAGGCTCTGGCGAGAGGGGCCCGGGAGGAGGCGCTGGAGCTGTACCGGGGCGATCTGTTGCAGGGCTTCTACCTAGCGGGAGGCCCCGAGTTCGAGCGCTGGCTGGATGGGCGGCGCGATGAATTGCGGGAGCGGGCGCGAGTGGCGGCTTGGGAGTTGGCCCAAGTTGCCGAGGCGGAGGGCGGGACGACGGACGCCGCTCGCTGGGCCCGGCAGGCGCTTCGCCTGGCGCCGCTGGACGAGGAGCTCGTTCGGCAGGTCGTCGAGTTGCTGGGCAGGTTGGGAGACCGTTCGGGAGCGGTGCGCGAGTACGAAGCGTTCGCGACGCGCATGGCCGAGGAGTTGGAGCTAGAGCCGGCGGCGGAGACACGGGCGCTGGTCGATGCCATCCGATCGCGGGGCGATGTCGGGCGGGTTCAGGTCGTGGGTCGGCCGGCGGGCGCGGCGGCCGGGCCGGCTCGGGTGGCGCCGGCTGGGTCAACGCCGACTGCGCCCTCCGAGAGCGGCGCCGCCCTGCCCGCACACCGCGGAGCGCGCCTACTCAATACCCGGGCATTCCGTCTGGGCCTGGTCGCCGGCGCGACCCTCGTCATCGGCCTGGGCATCGTTTGGGCTTTCAAGGACAGGGGTGGTTTGGCCTCACGGTTGGACGAGCGGCGTGTCGTCGTGGCCGTGTTCGATAATCAGACAGGCGAGTCGGATCTCGACCCACTCGGCCGCATGGCGGCGGACTGGGTAACCCAGGGCCTCGATCAGGTCGAGGTGGTCGAAGTGGTGCCGAGCGCGACGGGTCTTGTACCACGTCCTGGCCTCGATGGCCCCGTCTTGTCGGTGGGTGACGTCCGGGCTCTGGCCGACGCGACGGGGGCTGGGACCGTGGTGAGAGGCGCGTACTATCGCTCCGGGGACACGATCCAGTTCCAGACGCAGGTGATTGACGCTCAGAACGGGGAACTGCTGAGCGCGGTGGATCCTGTAGGTGGGCCGATCGCGGCGCCGGGTCCGCTCGTTGAGACACTGCGCCAGCGGGTGGTGGGAACGATCGCGGCGCTGTTCGATTCGCGGGTCAGTCCACCGCCCGCGGGAGGCCGACCGCCCTCGTTGGCGGCCTACCGGGCGTACCTCCATGGTCATAGTGCCTTCCATCGCTCTCCGCTGGAGTTGCCGCAGGCGCTGAGCTTCTTCTATCAGGCCGTCGCACTGGATTCGACCTTTCTCGATCCACGCTTTTACCTCTACTTGGCGCACGCCACCCGGGGCGAGTGGGAAGCCGCCGATTCGAACGCGCAGCTCCTCGTTCCGTATAGGCCGCGCATGAGCCCCTACCAGCGTGCCACGCTGGACTGGTTCCTCGCTCTGGGACGCGGTGATCGCGCGGCCGCGCTTCAGGCCGCACGCGACAGGGGTGGAGTCCTGGACATCGGAGTCGAGGCCCTGAGGTCCAACCGGCCACAGGAAGCAGTCGACGCCTTGACCAGCTCGCCTGACATATCCGGCTGGTACTACCATTGGCTCACCCTGCTCGAGGCCTATCACGCGCTGGGCGATTATCAGAGCGAGCTGAGCGAGGCGCGGCGCGGGCGCGAAGTGTACCCTTCGCGCCTGCGGATGCTCCAGGGTGAGGTGCGGGCCCTCGCCGCGCTGGGCGACACCGGCCAAGTCCGGGAGAAGTTGGACGAAAGTCAGACATTGCCGGCGGATGACGGCTTGTTGCCGGCGAATGTCGCGATGGCTGCTGCTGCCGAGCTCCGGGCGCACGGTTTCCGAGAAGCCTCGTTCGAAGCTGCGGAGCGTGCGATCGAATGGTATCGATCACAGGCGGCGGAAGAGGTGGCGAGTGGGCGGTACCGCTGGGACCTCGCCAACGCCTATTACCTGAGTGAGCGTTGGGAAGAAGCCGAACTGCTGTTTGAGGAGCTGGCGTCCGAGGCGCCATCGGACATCAACCTGCGCGGGTTCCTGGGCGTGCTGGCGGCCAGACGCGGTGACGCCGAGGCGGCGCACAGGGTCAGCGAAGGGCTGACAGGCATGCCGATCCACCGCGACTTTGGCCGCGACGTCTACTGGCAGGCCTGCATCGCCTCGTTGCTCGGCGAACGCGAGCGGGCGATGGCGCTCCTGAGCGAAGCCTACGCTCGCGGCCGACCCTTCTCGATTCTCCTCCACCGAGACATGGACCTCGAGCCGCTGCGCGACTACCCGCCGTTTCAGGAGTGGTTGGCACCGAAGGGCTAGGCGCGAACGCGCCGGCGTCGGCGCCCAGCATGCAGGTGTACGGCGCTCAGGGTCGAGCCGCTGGTGCCCCTCGCAAGCTTACGTTTCCATCGATGGTGGTCAGTGTGAGCCTGTGACCGCCGCCGCCGAGGGTCCCGGTCTTCATGTATCGCGTGCCCTCGAGGTGGAACTCCGAAGCGATCGCGCCGTAGGTCGTCGTCGCCAGCACTTCGGCGTTCGTGTTGACCGGGATTCGTACGTTCACGTTCCCACTCACCGTCCTGTACGCCAGGTCGCGACCGGGATCGGCCCAGCCGATGGTCACGTTCAGCGACCCGTACGTCGAAACGGCTTCGGCGACCCTCGTAGTCGTCACCGTGATATCGCCGCGCACAGCGCTGACGAACACGTCACTCTCGAGACCTTCCGCTGCCACGTCACCGCTCAGAACGCGAGAGACAAACTGCACTCCGGCCGGTACGCTCAGCGTGAACTCCACGCTGACGTCGTTGTCGC
>JASFLD010000443.1:0-4292 GCA_050118275.1 Gemmatimonadales bacterium | reverse complement strand
CATGACCGGTCGCGCCGTCTGTCCGTCAAGTCATCCCTACGAGCCGTCACTTGCAATTCATTGTCCCAGCGTCGACGTATGCGATCGCGGGGATGGGACCGTTCGGGTCGAGTCTCGTCGCCACCGTGTTTCTCGCTGGATCGTAGACCATCATCCGGTTCCCCACGACATCGACGTGGTCCAACCACAGCTCAAAGTCGATCTGCTCGCGATGGCACCGAAGCGAACGCGGTTCAGCGGGGACCCGCGATCACATACTTCGTCCCGAGGTAGATCCTCAGCTCGCCATGCATGATCTCGGTATCCCTCGACGCGTAGCCCAGACCGACGTGCGCCCGCGGCACGGAGTCCAGTGGAAGGAGTTCGGCCGAGCGCCAGCACAGCCGTCCGTCCTGTACGATGCTCAACGCTCCGTCCGTCTCGACCTGCAGTGCGTAGAGGCTCCACCTATCCGGATTCGTCGGGAAGTAGCCGGTCGTCTGGACCACCCGATTGGTTGAACCTAGAACCACTCTGACGACGCGGTCATGCCCGTGAACCTGGAACCCCGCGACTCGCGCCAGACCCATCCCATCCCTCCAATCCAGGGAATCGCCCGGCGGTAGGCGGCTGAACAGACCGATACTGAAGTCCTCCCAGTGATTGCCCGTGAACGGCAGCCGCCCCCAGACCTCGACGGTGAGCCCACCCGCCAGCGGGTAGGCCTCACGCGTGACCGCACCGCTCGTGAAGGCGCCGTCGCCGTTGCTGACGAACACGCCGCCGCCTTCCGGCCCGCCGCTCGCACGACTAAACGGCAGCGGCACCCCGTAGACGATGAAGCGCTCTGGACGCACACCCCGCGTCCAGTCCTCGACGAATACCGGCTCGATCTCCGTCTCCACGAGGGGCCGGGATTGGACCCACAGCGTGTCGGCACGCCAGCCGCCCGCGCTGGCCACGATCTCGACCTCGCCCGTGTCGCGGACCTCCACCCTGCCCGGCCCATCCAACCGCGCGATGCTGGTGTCGGAGACCGACCAGCGGATCGGTTCCCTTCGAGTTGGGACGCCGTGACCCCCGGCATCGCTGGCCTCGACCTCCAACGACAGATGCTGGCCCGGCGACAGCAATTCCACGGCTGGAGTGATCCGCAGATTCTCGATCCAGACGCCGCCGTCCTCCCCGGCTGGATACGCGCGGTTCGGAAGGATTCTAGACAGCGTCGGGTCGGCAGTCAGTCCGCGGTCGCGTCCGGTTCGCAGATCGATCATCCTCAGGTCCGGCGTTCCCACTCGCTCCCAGAAAAACGCCAGGCCCGAACTGGAGATCCAGATCGGCGATCTCGCGTCGCCGACCGGAGTGGTGACCCGTTCCAGTCCGCCGCCGTCCGCTCGAACGACGTAGACCGCTCTCTCGCCGCGTCGTCCCATGGCGAAAGCCAAACGCAAACCTTCCGGCGACCACGCGGGCTCGGAGGCGCTTTCACCCGCAGGAGAGACCGGCAGCAGATCGCTACCGTCCACGTTGACAACGAACACGCGTTCCTCGTCGCCCACCGGGCCGCTGAACGCGATCCGCGTCCCGTCGGGTGACCATACCCCCCACCCTCCCTCTGCTGACCGCAGCGCCATCGCGCTCAGCGGCCGGTGCGCTCCGCTAGCCAGCTCCAGAATACCCAGCCGGTAGCCGTAGTCGCGCCCCCCATCAAGGGGCACGCCATAGACGTAGAGCAAACAACTGCCGTCCGGTGACCACTGACGCGGGAGCTCGTCTTCGGGGCCAGCGACCACCACACTCGTATCCCCACTGGCGATATTCGTGACCGCGATGTCCAGGCCACCCTCGGTATCGATGGGAAGCGCCAACCGCTCTCCGTCCGGCGAGGCGATGCGGTATTGCGCAAGATACGACGTGTCGCGCATCTCGATCGCTACGTCGTCATCGCGAACGACGACCGCTGCTACGTCGCCGCTGCGTGTGATGACAGGAATCTCCGCCGAGAAACCGCGGCCAGCTTCCTCCAGTGGCCAACCTCCAAACTGCAGAGTCAGGCCCATCAGGATCGCCAGCGCGACCCCAAGCCCGGCCAGCCCGCCGATCAGGATCGAGCGGACGAACGTCCTGGGGCGGCTGACCCCTGACGCTCCAAGCTCGCCGCCGTTATTCGCGAGCGCCCGCGCCGCCGCCCGCGTCGCCTCGCCCAACGGCGCCAGCAGCGCCTCCCGCGCCGCCGCCGCCGCTTCCTCCAACTCTTCGCCGGGTACATCCCCCAGCTCGTCCCTCAGCAGCTGGCGATACGCCTCATAACTCCGCAACGCCTCGACGTCCTTACCCACCGCTCGCAACGTCTGAATCAACGTGACCTGTGCCACATCGTGCAGCTGGAAATCACGCGCGTACTTGCGGGCGAAGTGAACCGCCCGTTCCGTCTCCTCTTCCCGTAACGCGCGCCCGACCAGTCGGGCGTAAGCCACCTCGAGGGCGGGCCGGATCCGTTCGTTTTGCGCCTCGGCCCAGTGTGCCAGCTCCGACTCCAGCTTGCGCTCGAATCCAGCCAGGAACGGTCCGTGCCACAGCTCGACGGCTCCGCCATAATCACCCGCCTCCATGGCCCGGTCGAAGGCCCAGAGATCGACCCTCAGTAAATCTCGGTTCAGGCTGAGCGTGGCGCTGTCCGCCTCGACCAGATCAGGGCTGGCCCGCTTTGACAGCTGGAATAGCGCCTGGCGGAGTGAACTTCTAGCGTGACTGTGATCGGCACCCGGCCAAAGGAGGTCCGCCAGGTAGTCGCGGTTGGCGGTCGCGCCCGGCAGCGTCGCCAACAACGCCAGGATCGCGGCGGGTTTCGAACTGGGCAAAACCTCACGCCCGGTGGGGCCCGAGGCTCGGAGAGACAGCTGGCCGAGGGTGACGAGATAGAAGGACTCTGACGGCATGGGTCAGACTCTGGGCTCGTACTGGCTGGTGGAAAGCGACCGGCGCCAAGACAAATGCGCGCCGACGAGTTACACCCGCTTTGACTTCAACTATCTCCTCCCCACCAACACAATAGGTCACACTGCGGCCGCCGGCAACCGACCAAACGGGACGACCCTTCAACGAGGAAACACATGGATTCCCGCACACCCAAATCACTCAGGACAACGTGTCAGAGCGCGGTCCCCTCACCCGCCGGGCGACAGCAGTATGTAGTCGACATCATCCTCGGATAGCCTCTCGAGCCACTCGATCAACTCGTCGATCGATTCGCGCGGCGCCGTGCCTCTGCGCCCTGACAACCGCCTGACCACTCTCAGCGTGCGGCCTTCCAGTGTATAGCTGGCCCGGTAATCGCCGAAGCGGCTCTCGGCCTGCACATCGGGCGGCAAATCCGCCGTCCAGCCGTCGGGCAAGCTCAGCTCCAAGACCCAGGTACGGGACACGGGGCCAATCACCTGATCGATATCGATCGGATAGCGTCGTGGCTCGCGCTGCAGTTCCGCGATCAACGACGGGGAGGCGAAGTTCGGCATCGGCAGTTCGAAGACATACGAGTTGCCCAAGCGCGATGTCGCGTCGGCCGCCCGAACATCGAATGAAACACCAGCCGGGATCGTACCATCCGCCGAATCGAATACCTGCAGGTTCTCAGCGGCGGCACCAGGAAAGAGCGAACTGGCCATGCGCCGTAGCGCTTGCTCCTTCTCCCTCGCGCTCATTTGCTGGTACTCTCTCATGGCACCCCGGAGCGCGTAACCGTCCGCGCCTTCATGCGTCTGGTGGTACTCTCCCGCGATCTCTCCCTCGCTGTTCAGCTGCGCGACCAATCGGTACTCGGATCTGTTCGCCTCGGGTGGATCGAGCGGCAGCGTCAAGGTCTCTCCACGGCCGTCGGCATGTATCAACAGGGCGAAACCGCCCTGAGAGCTTGGTGGCAAGGAACCATAGGGAGCGAGCTCGGCCGTGAGATCGAGAAAAAGCCGTCCGCCGAGTCGCTCGATCGCCGCGATCGCGTGGTTGAACTGCGCCAGTGAGGGCAGCATGCTGTCGGCGTTCGCGTACTGATCGAGGAGCACGACATCCGCGGACACACCCATCCGCCGGGCCACGGCGACGAACAACGTCGCCTTGTCCTTACAATCGCCCATCTTCGTCTCGAACACCTCGGCAGGCGGGCGCGGCTGGTAACCGCCAATCCCCAGGGACAGGGAGACGTATCGGAAATCCTCGTTGATCCAATCGTAGACGACTTTGAGCGAGTCATCCAGGGTGCGAGCCCCGAGAACAACGTCCGCGACCTTCTCTTCGATCGGTGGTGTCAGCTCGTAACG
>JASFLD010000442.1:0-4298 GCA_050118275.1 Gemmatimonadales bacterium | reverse complement strand
TAGAAGGCTCAGTCTGAAGTATGGGGCGCGGCACGCATTCACTCGAAGCGGGCGCGGTCGACCGGCCACTCCAGCTCGCCGAGGCCGGAGCGAAGACGCTCATAACGTTCGTCTTGAGCATCGGAGGCGGCGTTGCGCTGGCCGATCAACGCGGACGGCATCGCCTGGCCAGGTAGACCGAGAATTCTCGCCAGTTTCTGGACGCTGTACTGCAAGATCTCTGTCACCAGAGCGATCGAAACCGACGACCGCTGATTGGACAATCCGTGGAGACTCGAGAGCTCGCGGAGCACGTCGGCCAGACCTTGAATGGTCTCCACCGAAGCCACCTCTCGGTCGAGGATCTCGAGGCTGCGCGTCCCGACTGCGGCGAGCAGCGCACGCGCGACCGGTTGCATCTCATCGTCCTTGTCGATGCCGTGAACGATTCCCAGCAATTCGTCCGTGGTAACGCGTCTCGGCCCACCCTGCCACACCCAAACGGCCCGCTCCACGGAATGGAGGCTGGCCCACGCCAAATCTCGGGCGCGTTCCTGGCGGCGGCGTCGCTCGAGCATCCAGTCCACGACGGCGAGCGTCACGATGATTCCGAACACCTCGGTCGCCAGGCCCATCAGCAGCTCGGCGCCCCGGCCGCCCCCTTCCAGTTGGAACGCGCCGAAGACGAGCGCCACCGCGACCACCACCAGCGTGACGGCGAGTACGAGCCGGGTGAACCTGAGCGTGGGAGTCTTCACTCGTCGCGCAGCGCGTTGACGGGATCGACCTGCATGGCGCGTCGCGCCGGCACGTAACAGGCCAGCGCCGCCACGACGCTCAGGACGATGACTACGCCGCCGACCGTCGGAAGGTCGGTATTGCCGACCCCGTAAAGCAGGCTGGCGACGAAGCGCGACACGACCAGCGACGTCGCCGTGCCGATGACGATACCGATCGCCACGAGCTTCATTCCCTGGCTCACGACGAGGCGGAAGACATCGCTCGTCTCGGCGCCGACGGCCACCCGGACACCGATCTCGTGTGTCCGCCGGCTCACCGAGTAGGCGATGACGCCGTAGATGCCGACGGCGGCGAGCAAGAGGGCGGCGAGCGCGAAACCCAGCATCAGCGTCGTCGCGAAGCGCATGCGTGCGAGAGCCTCACCGACTACGTCACCCATCGTCTTCATATTGTAGATTGGGACCGTCGGATCGAACCGACGAATCGACTCTCGCACGACGCTAAATATGCCGTCGGCTTCGCTGTGAACCACCAGCGTCATGCTCCGCGAATAGGGGTTCTGGCCATACGGCACGTAGACGCTGGGGTTCGGATCGTCTCTCAGATTGGTATGCCGCACTCCAGCCACGACACCCACGATTCGGAGTGGACGATCCTGGAGATAGATACGAGTACCGATGGGATACTCGCTCGGGAAATGGAGGCGAACGAAGGCATCGTTGACGATCACCGCCGCTTGCGCATCCGCGTCATCCTCTCCGGTAAAGTATCGCCCGGCGACCAGGTTAACCCCCATCGCCGGCAAGTAGGTCGGCGTGACGACGGCGAAGTTCACGATCCGATTCTCGCCTGGCGGCTCCTCGCTCTCACCCTCCTTGAGGAAAGACGTGCCGCCCCGATCCGCTTCCAGCGGGAGCGTATTGATGAATCCGGCGGCGACGATGCCCGGCGTCGAATTCAACCGCCGCTCCATCTCGTCGTAAGCCCGAGCGAGCTGAGTCGCTTCTTGATAGCGGGATGCCGGGAGTGTCACGCGCAGCGTGGCTCTATCGACCGACTGGAATCCCACGTCGACGCCGCTCAGGTTGACAAAGCTGCGAATCAACAACCCCGCGCCGACCAGCAGGACCAGAGACATGCCGATTTCCGTCACGACGAGCGTCGATCGCAGGCGGCCGCGGCCCCTGCTCTCGGCGCCGCCGCGACCACCCTCGCGCAACCGATCGCTCAGATCCTCGCCCGTGCCCTGGAATGCCGGCGCCAGGCCAACCAGCGCACCCGTCAGAACCGACACGATCAACGTGAAGCTCAGCACGCGGACGTCCAAACCCACTTCGCTCAATCGGGGGATGTCGGCGGGCGCGAGCTGGACCAAGGCATTAGAACCCCAGTAGGCCAGGGCCAAGCCGGCCAGGCCACCCAGTAGTGACAGAACCAGGCTCTCGGTGAGCAGCTGGCGTACCAGTCGACCTCGTTGCGCACCGAGCGATGCCCGCAGCGCGAACTCCTTGAGCCGGGTCGTGCCCCGGGCGAGCAGCAGGTTGGTAACGTTCACGCTGGCGATGAGCAGGACCAGGCTGACGGCGCCCAGCAGGATGAGCAGTTGAACGCTGACATCGCCCAGCACCTGCCGACTCAAAGGCGTCAACGTGATCCCCCAGTCGGCGTTGGTGGATGGGTGGTCCTGCTGCAGCCGATTGGCGATCGTGTTCATCTCGGACTGACCGGTCGCCAGACTGACATCGTCCCTCAGGCGCGCGATCACGGTCATGAAGTGCTGGCCACGGCTGCCACCGTCCATGTCCATGGCAAACGGGATCCAGAGTTCCGTCTGCTCGGTGGGGATCGCGCCTTCCAGCACGACCGGAGGCGGGAACTGGAAGTCCTTCGGCATCACGCCGATGACCTCGTGGCTCCGACCATCGAGGCGGATCGTCCGACCCACAACATTCGCGTCCCCGCCGAAACGGTTCTGCCAGCTACCGTAGCTCAACACGACGACGGGATCGCTCCCCTCGCGATCGTCTCGTTCAGCGAAGCTCCGGCCGAGGATCGGTGTGGCGCCCATCAGCGAGAGCGCCCCCGCGGTCACTCGCGCGCCATGAACCACGTCCGACTCGGTCTCGCTCTCCAGGATCACGCGCCGAAAGGTGAACGCTCCCATCCCCTCGAACACGCTGTTCTGGTCCCGCCAATCCGCATAGTTGGGCGGCGCGACGACCATGTAGGGCAGACCCAGAGCCAGGTTGCGCTCCCAGACCACCACGAGGCGATCCGGGTCGCTGTATGGGAATGACCGTAACAGTACGCCGTCGACCACGGAGAAGATCGCGCTCGTCGCCCCCACGCCTAGCGCGACAGTCAGAACCGCCGCCAGCGTGAACCCGGGGCTGCGGCGTACCATCCGCAGCGTTTGACGTATGTCCTGCCATACGCTGTTCATGTCAGCATCCTCGGTATCTTTATACTAACGGATCGGCTCCGCCGCCACGCCGATGCCATACTCCGCGACCCGGCGGATCTGCTCGAGGTACCCCGCCGGGACCGGCCTGTAGGTTCCCCAGAGCGCGACGAAGCCCGAGCCCGGCGGTCCACCGAAGCTCTTCACCCAGGCGGCGGCGCCCCCGTCATCGTCCAGCGCCAGCGCCGTCGTGACCTCGGCGATGTCCACACCCGAGGTACTCACCCACCACTCGGTGAAACCCCAGCGCTTCCCAGATGCCGTGGGGTACGCTCCATACTGATCCACGTTGTAGCGATCGAACGAGACACCCAGCAGCGCACCCGGTGGGTCACGGCTGAACGATCTGGCCACACCGTTCTCATCTCGCGCGATCGCCAGCGGCGGCAGTCCCAGCCAAACGATCTTGCCGCCCGAGTCCAGGTAGCGCCGGGCGAGGACCGTGTCCGAAAGCACGGCCGCCACGGTCTCCGGCAGAAGGTCCATCGCGAACACGACGACGCTGCGAACTCCATCCCGATTGGATGCCTCCATGAAATCGGACAGTTGGAATCGGTTGACGACCTCGTAGCCGAACGACGCGAAATAGTCGCGCACGTTCGCGTTGGCCGCCAGCGCGTTCCAGTCGACCCGCTCTTCGTCCCAGAAGACCGCGCGACGCGGAGGCGCGCCTTCTTCCAGACGGATCGAGTATACGCCACCGTCATCGCAGCCCACATAGACGTGGCCATCGGCGATGACTGGAGAGGACATCACGGCGCCGTCGAAGTGGAGCGCCCAGCGATACTCTCCGCCATCCGCCGCGAGCGCCAACAGCCGCCCATCGTGGACGCCGACGTACACCGTGCCCCCCGAAAGCGCCGGCGAGCTGAACACGCGATCACCCGTGTCGAACCGCCAGACCTCCTCGCCCGTGGTGATGTCGACGGCGTGCACGAACAGTCCGTCTGACGTGCCGACGATCGCCAGATCTCCGTGGATCGCCGGCGATGAGACCACCCACGGTGTCGTGTGGTCATAGCGCCAGCGCAGGGCGCCGCTCGATGCATCGACGGCGTAGAATTTCCCGTCGCGCGAACCGAAGAGCACGGCATCCAACGCCAGCGCCGCCGACGAT
>JASFLD010000441.1:0-4313 GCA_050118275.1 Gemmatimonadales bacterium | reverse complement strand
CTGGGCGTCGGGACGGTGAGCGGCGATGGGAACATCTCGTTCGTCGAGACGATGATGACGACGGGCGAAGGGGGGACAGCACAGTGAGGTTTCAGCCAATCGTCTGCCGCTCGGTCACACGCCCGAGCGGACGGCTGATGGCCCGCTTGACATGGTTCGGGCGAGCTACTGCGTTAGCCTTATTCCCCGCGATGCTGACCGGCTTCCTCGCCATCCAGGCCTGTGGCGTCGAGTCATCATACAGCGAAGCTCGGACGAGCGATTCGGGCGTCGGTTTCGAGGCACTCGCCCGGAGCGAAGGCGATACCACGCCAGCGAACTTCAAGGTGGCATTCGTCGG
The DNA here is from genome assembly GCA_050118275.1 of Gemmatimonadales bacterium. Lineage (GTDB taxonomy): Bacteria > Gemmatimonadota > Gemmatimonadetes > Palauibacterales > KS3-K002 > JASFMO01. The sequence goes on along the minus strand of JASFLD010000441.1, from coordinate 3,973 downwards.
CGATCAAGGAGACGGCAGGGCCGCGGTGGCCGTGCTGCGTCTCATTCGCGATGAAGGCGCTGCCATGGTTCTGCATCAGGGCGACTTCGATTATGACCACGACCCGGACAAGTGGGACGCCACCATCACGAGCGTGCTTGGCGCCGACTTCCCCTATTTCGCTTCGGTGGGCAACCACGACGAAGATGACTTCCGTGGCTCGGGTGGGTATCAGGAGAAACTGCAACAGCGTTTGGACCGGGTGGCGGGAGCGGAATGTACCGGCGACCTGGGAGTGAATTCCGCCTGCCGCTACCAGGGGTTGTACTTCGTCTTGTCGGGGGCCGGTACGATGGGCCGCGGTCACGAGGATTATCTCCGCAAGGCGCTGGCAGCGGACAGCTCGACCTGGCGCGTCTGCTCGTGGCACAAGAACCAGACCGCTCTGCAGCTGGGCGAGAAGGACAACGACGTGGGTTGGGGTCCCTACGAAGCGTGTCGCGAGGCCGGCGCCTTCGTAGTCACGGGCCACGAACACACCTACTCCCGTACAAAGACCTTGGTTGACACGCGTCGTCAGAAGGTGGATCCCGAGTGGCCGGATCCAGCGAACGTGCGGCTGGCGCCGGGCGCCACGTTCGTCGTCGTATCGGGGATGGGCGGCTACAGCATCCGTAACCAGGATCGCTGCCGGCCGACCACCTATCCGTACGGCTGCAACGGCGAGTGGGCGATGATCTACACCTCGGACCAGGGCGCCCAGTACGGTGCTTTGTTCATCGACTTCCATGTGGATGGCGATCCTAACAAGGCGCGGGGGTACTTCAAGAATATCGACGGCGAGGTCGTGGACCGGTTCACGATAACGTCGCAGATGAATCGGGACCAACAAGAAGCGACGAGCCAGGCGCCGACCCGTCGAGAGCCATCTGCCGTAACGGGCGGCGATTAGCTCCCAGGCGGAAAGACGCGTATTCGAGTACCGCTCACAGCAGCGCTCGCCGATTCCGGCTGGCCGGACTCGGTGTACTCCTTACTCAGTCCGTTCCTCCGACACACACCCTTGGCACTCCGTCATAGCTCGGTGGAATGGCCGTCGCGTGCCCTCGGGACCTTTCATCGGTTCAGATTCGCGTTTCCCTCGAAGGTGGGCCGCTGAGCGGCGTCGGCTACATCCCAGCCGGTGGCGTACATCCACCGGGTGATGCGGGTCAGTTTCTCCCAGTCGATCTTCTCCGCCTCATCGAACGGTGTGTGGTACTCGTCGTGGAGCAGGGCGGTGAAGTAGAGTGCCGGGATCCGCTTCTGGACGTAGGGCCAGTGGTCGCTCCGGCGAAAGAAGTTCTCCGGGTGCCCGGCCCGCTCCCACGTACTGTCCAGGGCGAAGCCGCCGACGGCCGCGTTGGCCGCGAGCCCCATCTGCACCAAAGCCGTCGAGGTGAGGTTGGGGGCTACGGAACCCAGCAGGGCAGCGGAGTCGGGGGAACTCCGCCCGATCATGTCGGCGTTGAGCACGGCCACGATCGACTCTCGGGGGATCACCGGGTTTTCGGCGTGCCAGTAGGAGCCGAGGAGGCCACGCTCCTCGGCGCCGTGCCAGACGAACAGGGCCGACCGTCGAGCCGGGCTCTCCTTGAAGGCCCGGCCGATGGCCAGAAGAGCGGCGCAGGCCGTGGCGTTGTCGTCAGCCCCGTTCCAGATCGAGTCACCCTCCCAAGCAAAGCGCACGCCCAGGTGGTCGTGGTGGGCGCTGAACAGAACGTGCTCCTCCGCCACGCTGGGGTCGGAGCCCGGAACCCGGGCGATGACGTTGGCCGACGGGATGACAAACCGCTCGACCGTAAGCTCGGCCTGGAGCCTGTGAGCCGGCCGCTGCCCGCCACCCTTTACAAGATCCAGAGCGGCGGGGCCCACCCAGATGACCGGTGGGCGGTCCGCTTCATACCCCTCCCGCAACGACCAGTCGCCCTGTGCCCAACCGGCGGCGATGTTCTTGTATTCTCGGCCAGCCACCGAGTCGGAGACCAGGATCACCGCGGCGGCCCCACGTTCGGTCAGGAACCGGGCTCGCTCCCGCACGGAGAGCATCGCGTAGCGCCGGGGTGACAGGTCGGGTCCCAGGGGCGGAGCATCCTCCGGCGCCGACAAGACCGCCGCTACGACGCGGCCCCGGATGTCGGGGGCCGTGTCCAGGTCTGCTGCCTTCCCTTCGCCCACGAACAAGATGGGCGCATCGATGCTACCCTCCGCCGCCCACACCACCACCGCCTCTTCCCAAATCTCGAAAGGCGTGCCGGAGATCACGACCCGGCTTCGAGGGGTCTGGCGGGTACGATGGATAGGGAAGACCTGGAAGTATGTGCCGGCTTCGCCGGCGGGTTCCAGGCCCTCCTCGCGGGCCCGCGCGGCCAGCCACGCTCCGGCCCGAAGCTCGTCAACACTTCCTGCGTCGCGTCCCCGCATGCTGTCGTCGGCCAGGACCTCCACATCGGACCGAAGTTGGTCTGTGCGGATGGCGTCCATGCCGGGCGGCGGCCCACCGGCTCCCGTTCCGCAAGCAGCGGCCGCCACGAGGCAGGAGAAGGCGACCGCGACGTATGCCGTGCTCCGCAAAAGCTGTCGAATAAACATGATCGTCACAGGCGTTGGTGCGGGCTGCAGATCGACGGCACCGGTGCGCGTCCCACTGCTCACATATGTTGCGGTCCAGATGCCGCAGGGCATCGGTCGGGCCCGCCGTTCCCTTGGATAGGCTTGTCGCGAAGGTCAATATAGCTGTGGCCCTGCGGGTCTCCGCAACCGGCTGGTTTCGACCGCTGCAACCAATGGACCTCGGCCGTCCGGTCGACCGGCCTCTTGCTGTTCGCCCACCGGGTTCACTGTGAGTGTTCCGGGGCGTTCGAGCAACGCTTCGTCTGGTCTAGGCGCTCCGGCGCCATGGCACGGCGCAGCGTGTTGGAGATCGCGTCGGCGTAAGCCAGAGCCATGCCGCCGCTCCAGCTCTGGCCGCCCAGGAAGCTGTTTGCCGTGTCGATCGGAACTCGGTCCAGTGCTTCACTCCACGGCCGGCCGAAGGCCACGTCGATGTCGCGGAGCGAGCCCGCGGAGCTGAGGGCGCCTCGCTGGCATGCGTCCCGCGCGGATGCCCGGAAACGGGAGCCCTTTCGTGCTCGCTTCGCCAATTCGTGTCAACAAGAAGTCGCCCGTCACTGACGGCGGGTTCTGTGTGCCCTCAGCCGCTCGAGCGCGGCGATGCCATTCGTGTTATCGGGGTTCAGCTCCAGAGACTTCTCGTAGTATTGAATCGCCTTTTCCAGGTCACCCGCTTCCGCATACGCCTCGCCCAGGCTGTCGTAGGGGTTCCAGGCGTCGGGATACTCCTCGACGTTCAGCTCGAAAATCGCGATGGCCTCCTCTACTCGGTCGGCTCCCAGGAGCCGGTAGCCCAAAGAGTTGAGCAGGTATTCGTCGAACGCCTCGGGCGGATGACTCGCCTTGAGCCCGTGATACAACGCGATGGTGGAATCCACGCCTTGCTCCTCGATCGTCGTCTGCAGCGCCTCGCGGACGGGCCGCTTCGGCGAGTCGTACTGCTCGTAGTCGAGCCACGCGACGGCGGGGTGCTCGCCACCGACCGTCTCGGCGAGCATTGCCTGCAAGATTGATTGCCCGTTGTCGCTGTTGGTGAACCAGATGATACCGAGCTTCCTGTCGGGGTAGGCGAAGGTGTACGCTTTGTAGCCCGAGTTGTCACCCCAGTGCCAGGCCGCGCGGCCGATGTCGTTATCTTGCAGTCCAATGCCGAGCCCCCAGGCGACGCCCGTATCCACCTCGATCTGCGGCGTCAACATAGCGGTCGCCATGCTGTCGCTCAGGCCGGTCCCGTTCATCAGCGCGATCAGGAAACGCGCGAAGTCGTTCGCCGTCGTGTGCAACGTGGCGGCGGCGTGGCCGCGTCCCGGCCGGGGCTTGCTCTTGCGACTGACCTCGCTGT
>JASFLD010000440.1:0-4321 GCA_050118275.1 Gemmatimonadales bacterium | reverse complement strand
GGCGTTGGCCTCCTACCTTGCATCTGATCGTCCCGGGGTGGTAGTGTTGGTCGTGGCTCCAACAGAGCTGTGATCGGGGGGAACATGTTGGTGATCTTCTTGGTTGCCGGCTTCATCGTCTTCAGCGCTTTCTTCTTTCTTCTATACAAGACATCGAGGAAGCACTTCGATAGTCCTTACCTCGCGGCTGGGCTTTCGGCCGCACTGGCCGTCATCGGCTTCGTCCTGTTCAGCGCCTGGGCCATGGGGAATAGCAGGCCGTGGAACGCGAACGTAGCGTGCCTGGAACTGATGAGGGGCTGGTGTGCCGAAGAGCGCTGTCCGGATCAATTGGAAGCCTGCAACGCGGAGTGCGACAGACTCGCCAGGGAGGCGGTCGCAAAGCTGGGCGAAGGCGCGGAGTGCAGACGCGAATCGGGGGTCTTTCGGTAGGACTCTGGGTGGTTTCTCGAAACTGAAAGACCGCAGCGGCGCGTGCTGTTCAGTAGTGGCCTCCTGCGATTGCACACGCGGGCTGATCGCTCACCCGGCCTCATGGGCCCGCTCCCGCCACTCGAGGGCCTCTTCCGCGTCACACCGCACGGCTTCGATGGCGGCGATTTCCTTCCGGCGAAACTAGCTCTGGCTGCCCTCTTCGATGGCGGTTCGAGCCACGCGGAGCGTCTCGTCGAACAGCTTGGTGGCGCGCTCGACTCGCCTAGCTGATGGAGCAGGAAGGCGTGGTTCGTGCGCCACGTTCGATCGGAAAGGTCCCCAAAGATCCATACCGGGGGTGAGCCTGAATGCTCGCTCCAGCGTCGCTCGCGGCGCCCCCAGCTCGCCCAAGAACAGGAGGGCGTCGGGCTGCGATCTCCGCGCCCGGCATCAGCGTCGGGTCGGGTGGTCTTGCTGTGGGCGTGGGCTTTTGGACGAATGCGGTGGCCAGAACGACAGGCAGGCCGATCAGCAACAGAACGGCGGCAAGCGCCGGGAACCAATCCGGTCGGCCGAGTCCTTCGGTCAGCGTCTGGACGACTTCGAAGACGAGCCAGGAAGCGCCGGCCTAAACCGCCAGCGCCTGCCAGAGCGAGCGGCGGTGCGCTTCCTTTAGGAGGTGGTTGAGGCTCGACATTACCGTGCCTGCCACGAGGACTGTACATATATGCGGGGCTCAGGGCGTCAACTGATCGAACGCCGAACCAAGATGCGGCTCGGGGCGGGCGGTGATCAACACGCGTCGGTGCTGACCCGCGATGTCGGCGGTGCACGTCGATCGGCGGGACGGCGCGTGAGCGGCGGCGCCAGGGGCCGGACTCCCGCTGCGGCGATTTACGGAAGGCGGCCTTGGCTCGGTCCCTTAACCCGGGTTCTTGCCATAGCAGGGCCCCTGCGCCATGATATTCACATGATATTGTTGGATTAGCGCCGGGTGCAGCTTCTCCCGCTGAGAGCCTGCAAGTTTCATCAACAGCCCCAACGAAGCGCATGGCACCACGTCTCAAACAGCTTGTCCACGAGATCCACCGCCGTTCCCTCTGGCAGGTGACCACGGTCTACGTGGGGGCGTCCTGGTTCGTGCTCGAGGTCACAGACCAGGTGATCGAACGCTTCTTGCTGCCCGAGTGGGTGTATGGTGGGGCGATCATCCTGCTGCTGATCGGACTGCCAATCGTGCTGGCAACGGCATTTGTCCGCGAGGACGCCCCGTCCACCCATCCCGAGCCCACGCCGGTGCCGCCGGATGCGGGTGGAGATGAGCCGGAACGGTTGCCGAGTGCGGCAGGTCCCGGGGTCACGATCCGTCTGCTCACCTGGCCGAAGGCGATCGTGGGCGGCGTGCTCGCGTTCGCTGCGCTAGGTCTGATCGCCGCTTTCGTCGTGCTGCGTGGCACGGCGCGGGTCACGGATGCGTACGGCGCCGCTGGCGATGCGTTCGGCGAACGCGAATACATCGTCGTGGCGAGGTTCGAGGCCTCGGAAGATGAAGAGGACATCGCACTGGCCGCCCGTGAGGCGCTGACCATTGACCTCCAGCAATCGCAGTACGTGAACGTCCTGGGGCGCGACCAGATAGGACCGGTCCTGCGGCGCATGCAGCTGCCCGACACCGCGCGCCTCGACCGGCGGCTTGCCGTCGAGGTCGCGGAGCGCGAAGGGCTGGCCGCCGTGCTGACCGGACAGGTGAACCGGCTGGGCAACGACTACCAGTTCGTCGCCCGAGTCATCGAGCCGAGCAGCGGTCGCGAGTTGATCGGCGTCCGGACAGCCGCCAGTGCCGACCGGATGATCGAGGGAGTCGAAGCGCTGTCGCGGGAGGTGCGCGGCAGGTTGGGCGAGGAAAGCTCGGCGATCCGCCGCAGCCGGCCGTTGCCCGAGGTCACCACGAATTCGCTCGAGGCGCTGAAGGTCTATGCCCAGGCCGTCGCCGCCACCGAGCGGGACGATTACGAGAACGCGATCGAGCTGGCCAAGCAGGCGATCAGATTCGACACCACATTCGCTATGGGCTACCGCCTGGCGAGTGTGCTCAGCAACAACCTCGGCCGCTTCGAGGACTCTCAGGCGTACGCGACCCGCGCCTACGAGCTACGTGATAGATTGACCGAGATCGAACGCCTACATGTCGAGGCTTTCTACCATGCGTCGGTGGCCTGGGATCTCAGACGAGCGGCGGACATCTACGAGCGTGTCCTGTCGCTCTACCCCGACGATGAGCGGGCCGCCAACAACCTCGGGGTCGTCACCAATTGGGCGGGCGATATCGAGCGCTCCTACCATGCGTACACGCGCGGCGTCGAGCTCAATCCAGGCCTTGGGATGAGTTATACCAACGCCATCGGCGCGGCTTTCGGAACCGACCGCTGGGCCGAGGCCGATTCGCTCATCGAGCTCGCCGAGCGACGAGGCTTCGACGAGATAGTCATGCGTCATCGGATCGGTCGCCTCTTCGAAAAAGGGGATCTAGAGGGGGCCGACCAGCTCTGCGACTCGCTGCTGGCGGTGATGGACAACGCCGGGTTGCTGGCGAATCATCGCCAGGTGTGTGGCTCTATCGACATTTCCCGGGGGCGCCTCGAGCGCGGCATCGAGCGGTTGGAGGCTGCCGTTCGCTACTACGCCGATGCGCGACAGTCCTGGTTCCTTCACCAGGGCGTCGGCGCGCTCATAGTCGCGGAGCAGATGCGGGGGAATCCCGAGGAGGCGGCAACCCGCCTGGACGAGCTGTTGACGCGCTTTCCAGCCGACTCGTTGGGCGAGCAGGATCGCTTCTTCGTGGCGACAGGATTGCGGGTGTACGCCGGTGTGCTGGGGCGCACCGACCTGGCTGAGCGGGTCGCCGCGGCCTATCCCGGTGCCGCTGGTGTCGCTGAATGGATGGCCCGCTATGGCGAAGCTATGGGCGTAGCCGCCGAAGCTCTGTCGCGCGACGAATACGAAACGGCGCTCGACGAGCTAAGTGATGGCACGGCGGGTGACTACAAGCCGTCCTTCTGGGCCTCGATGGTGGATCTGCTCTATGGCCTGGCCTACGACGGTGCCGGGGTCACCGATTCGGCGATCGCCTACCTGGAGGCCGCCACGTCGCCTGGCGAGTTGGCGATCTGGTGGGTGCCCGCGAGTGATGTGTACCTGCCATTTGTGCTGTGGCGATTGGCGGATTTGGAAGAGTCGCGGGGGAATACCGCCGCGGCGGTCGAGCATTATCAGCGATTCCTCGATCTATGGTCGGACGCCGACCCCGAAGTCCACGGGCAGGTCGCGGCGGCCGAGCGGGCGTTGACCCGACTGGCCGGCGGCGAGCGACAATAGCGGGAGCTGTCACTGTCCCGATTCTAGATACGCGCTGACCGCGCGCGCAATGCCCGCACGGCCCACTCGCTTCCCGCTGAAACACCCCTGAGATCGTGCTCGTATCATACAGGTAGCCCCACCAACGCCCAATAGCCCGAGGGTGTTTGACGTGCTGAAAGACCGATACCTGCCAGTCATTCTGGCCCGCGCCTGTCTGCCGCTACTGGTTTGGGCGTGCGGCTCGAGTACCACCGAACCCGCCGCTGCCGTCCAGGTCGTGCCCGTGCAGGGGCTGGAGGGTTTCGAGGCGCGACTCGACAGCCTGCGGGTCGAGCTTCAAATACCGGGGCTCTCCGCCGCCATCGCCAAGGACGGCGAGATCGTCTGGTCGGAGGGTTTCGGCTACTCCGACGCCGAGGCGGGCAGGCCGGCCACGCCGACGACTCCGTTTCACCTCGCGTCGCTAACCAAACCGTTCGCGGCGACCATCGTCATGCAGCTGGTGGAGCAGGGGACCGTCGGCCTCGATGATCCGGTCAGCGACTACGGT
>JASFLD010000439.1:0-4321 GCA_050118275.1 Gemmatimonadales bacterium | reverse complement strand
TGGCGGGTGTGCTGCGTCCCACAGCGGGGGACGCAACGGTCGGCGGCGTGAGCGTGGCGCGGGACCCAGAGGCGGTCAAACGCCACATCGCTTACATGTCGCAGCGTTTCGGGCTATACACCGACCTGAGCGTACGTGAGAACATCGACTTCTACGCGGACTTGTATCGGGTGCCGAAACGGGAACGCGCGGCGCGAATCGAGCGCCTCTACGACTTCTCGGGACTGGGGCCGTTCGAGAACCGCCTGGCCGGCCAACTCTCGGGCGGCATGAAGCAGAAGTTGGGTCTTTGTGCCGCCCTGATTCACGAGCCCGACATCCTGCTGCTCGACGAGCCGACGTTCGGCGTCGATCCGATCTCGCGGCGCGACCTGTGGCTGATCGTGCACGAGATGGTGGCGCGGGGCGTGAGCGTCCTCGTTTCCACCGCGTACATGGACGAGGCGGAGCGATGTGACCGCGTCGCCCTGCTGCACAAGGGTCGCGCGGTGGTGATCGACACCCCCGCTGGATTGCAGGCGCGCCTCAGCGGCCAGGTTCTGGCGATCCGCACCGACGCGTCGCACCGGGCGCGTGAGTGGTTGCGGGGTCACCGGAAGGTGCGGCAGGCCGTCCTTTTCGGCGACACGATCCATATCGTGCTGAGAGAGGGGATGGAGGACTGGCCGGCGGTTCGAGATGAGCTGGGAGGGGAGGGAATCGAGGTGGCTTGGGAAAGCCCGGTCGAGCCGTCGTTGGAGGATGTGTTCATCGACGTGGTGCAGAGCGCGGAGGCCGCCGATGCCTAGAGCGGTCGAGGTGGACCAGCTCACGCGCAAGTTCGGGGATTTCGTCGCGGTCGATCGCGTCGGCTTCGAAGTCGACGAGGGCGAGATCTTCGGATTTCTCGGTCCCAACGGAGCCGGGAAGACCACGACCATCAAGATGCTGACCGGGCTGCTGCGGCCGACGTCGGGTTCTGCGCGGGTGGCTGGGTTCGATGTGGAGCGAGAGACCGACCGCGTCAAAGCGAGCATCGGTTACATGTCGCAGCTCTTCTCGCTCTACCCCGACTTGACCGTGCTGGAGAACATCCATTTGTTCGCCGGCCTCTACGGCGTCGCGGGCGATCGTCTGGCGGAGCGCCGAGCTTGGGTCCTCGAGATGGCGCGTCTGGAAGAGCGGCGCGACCAGATGACCGGCGAGCTGCCCCTGGGCATAAAGCAGCGCCTGGCCCTCGGCTGCGCGGTCCTGCACGAGCCACCGATCCTGTTTCTCGACGAGCCGACTTCCGGGGTCGATCCCATATCGCGCCGCGCTTTTTGGGACTTGATCTACGAGTTCGCCGCCGGCGGGACGACGGTTTTCGTCAGCACGCACTACATGGAAGAGGCGGAGTACTGTCACCGGCTCGCGTTGATGAACCGCGGCCGGCTCATTGCGCTCGACCGTCCGCCGGGACTGAAGGAGACGATCCAGGAGCCCATCCTCGAGGTCGTAACCTCGGATGCGCCGAAGGCCGTGGACGATCTGCGCGATGTCTCCGGCATCCTCGAGGTCACGATGTTCGGCCGGGTGCTGCATGCGATGGTCGAGGACGCGGCGACCGCCGAGCGTGAGATCTCCGGTCGGCTGGCCGAGACGGGCCACACGGTCGAGTCGATCCGGACGATCGAACCGTCACTTGAGGACGTCTTCGTGGCGCTGGTTCACCGCTCGGGAGGCACGGTCGCCGGATGAGTCTCGCACGCTTGCTGGCGATGAGCCGCAAGGAATGGACACAGCTAAGGCGCGATCCGCGCAGCCTGCTGATGGCCTTCGTGCTGCCAATTCTCCTCATCCTGTTCTTCGGCTACGCGATAAGCTATGACGTCAAGAACATCGAGCTGGCGGTGCTGGACGAGAGCCAGAGCAATGCGAGCCGCGCGCTGGTCGATCACTTCGAGAGCTCGGGCTATTTCGACATCGTCGCTCGGCCCGCAACCCGCAGCGAGGTGGACAACCTGCTCGAGGCGGGGCGAGTCAGGTTGGCTCTGGTGGTCCCGCCGAACTTCGACCGCGAGCTGAATCGGCCGGACGGGGCACCGGTCCAGATCATTCTGGACGGGTCAGATGCGAACACCGCCACCATCGCGCAGAACTACGCGCAGGCCATCGTCGCCCGCTACTCGATCGAATGGGTGACGCGAGGCCGCCGGTTCGTTCCGCCCGTCACGGCCGAGTCGAGGGTCTGGTACAACGAGACGTTGGAGAGTCGCAACATGATCGTGCCGGGGCTGGTGGCGGTGATCATGTCGATCATCGCGGCCATGCTCACCGCGCTGACGATCGCGCGGGAGTGGGAACGCGGCACGATGGAGCAATTGGCCGCGACTCCAGTACACCGGCTGGAAGTCGTGCTGGGCAAGCTGATCCCTTACATAGGGATCGGACTGTTCGATGTGGCGCTGGCGATCGTCGCCGGCCTGGTCGTCTTCGGTGTGCCGCTCAGGGGCAACCTCCTACTGCTCACCGCCTTGACGCTGCTGTTCCTGGTCGGCGCCCTGAGTTTCGGGATGTTCATCTCGGCGGCGGTGAAGAGTCAGGTGCTGGCCACGCAGCTCGCCCTCCAGACCACCTATTTGCCGGCGCTCTTGCTGTCGGGATTCCTCTTCTCGATCTCGACCATGCCCCTGGTGTTGCAGGCGGTCACCTACGTCGTTCCGGCCCGTTACTACGTCACGGTGACGAAGGGCATCTTTCTGAAAGGCGTGGGCGTCGATGTCTTGTGGGTGGACGCGGTGGCCATGGTCATCTTCGCCACGGCGGGTATTTCGCTGGCGATCCGCTCGTTCAAGAAGGAGCTGGTCTGATGAGCGTCTCGCTGTTGCGCGTCCGCGAGATGCTCAAGAAGGAGCTACGTCAGATGCTGCGTGACCCGAAAATGCGTCGCGTGCTGTTCATCGCACCGGTCATCCAGCTGCTGGCGTTCGGCTACGCCGTCAACACCGACATCCGGGATACGCCGACGTTCGTCATCGATCACGACCTCAGTATGGAATCCCGTGATCTGCTCGACGCATTCGAGTCGACGGGTTACTTCCGGATCGTCGGCCGCTCTCAACAACCGGCGAACCTCGTGCGCGCGCTGGATCAAGGGCACGCCATCGTCGGCATCGAGATTCCCGCTGGGTTTGCGAAGGACCTGGCCTCGGATCGTGGCGCGCGGGTCCAGGTGATCCTCGACGGGGCCGAGTCCAATACCGCTACCATCGCGATGGGCTACGCCGGTCAGATAGTGCAGCAATTCGGCGTGCGCGACGCTACCGGTGAGCGGCGACCGCTAAGCGGCGGGATCGACCTGCGCAGCCGGGCCTGGTACAACCCCGAGTTGGAGAGTCGCGCCTACAACGTGCCGGGGGTGGTCGGCATCCTCATCTTGCTGATGTCGCTGCTGCTGACCTCGATGTCGGTGGTGCGTGAGCGCGAGATGGGCACCCTGGACCAACTGGCGGTGAGCCCGCTCTCCGCCACCGAGCTGATGCTGGGCAAGACGCTGCCGCCGATGCTCGTGGCCTTCATCGACCTGTTCTTGATCACGGCGGTGGCGATCCTCTGGTTCGGAATACCGATGCGTGGTTCGCTTTTCGTCCTGCTGCCCGCGGCGTTTCTCTACATCGTCGCCGCCCTCTCCATGGGGTTGCTCATCTCCAGCGTCTCGCGAACCCAGCAGGAGGCGTTCATGGCCCTCTTCCTGCTGTTGATGCCCGCGATCATCCTCTCGGGCTTCTTTTATCCGATCAGCAGCATGCCGGAGGTGTTCCAGTGGCTGACCATGTTGAACCCCGTGCGCCACTTCTTGGAGATCGTGCGGGCCGTCTTCTTGAAAGGGGCGGGGTATGCGCCGATGTGGCGCCAGTTCGTGGCGCTGGCGATCATGGCCGCCGGCGCGGCCTGGGTGGCGACGATCCGGTTCCGCCGCGTGATGGCCGCGTGAGCCGATCCGCGCTCCGGCGAGTCTCACTCCGCCCGCAGCGCCTCCATCGGATCGACCCGCGCAGCGCGCAGCGCCGGCACAGTGCAGGCGATCAGAGCCACGAACGTCAAGCCCGCCGCGACGGCCGCGAATGTCGTGGGATCGGTGGGGCTGACCTCGAACAGCAAGCCGGCGGCCAGGCGCGTCGTGGCGAGGGCACCCAACAGTCCCAGCGCCAGCCCGACCAGCGACAGCCGCAGGCCCTGGCGAATCACCAGCCTGAGCACGTCCCGGGTGCTCGCGCCGAGAGAGATCCGCAAGCCGATCTCGCCGACGCGCTGGGTCACCGAATACGACAGGATCCCGTAGATGCCGACGGCCGCCAGG
>JASFLD010000438.1:0-4322 GCA_050118275.1 Gemmatimonadales bacterium | reverse complement strand
TTGCCAGGCCATGCCGCCGGAGCTTCAGGAGATCCGTGGTAGGGACGCCATGCAGCAGTGGCTGGTCGCGAATCAGGCGACGTTCCCGGATTACCATGAGGAAATCGAGTCGCTGCTCGGTGAAGGGGATTTCGTCGCGTGGCGATCCAGGGGCACGGGCACCCAAAAGGGAGTGATGGGGCCATTCCCGGCGACTGACAAGCGCATGGAAGTGGTCATCATCGGCATGCATCGCTTTCAGGACGGCCGGGTCGCCGAGACGTGGACGTCGTGGGATAATCTGGCGGTGCTGACTCAGCTGGGACTACTGCCGACGAGTGGGACATAGATCTGCCAACCGGGCTTGAAGGCGGACTGCGGCTTTCCGCCGTCATCCACGTCGAAGCGTGGAGGGTGACTGGGAGATCCGGTCGCCGAGAGGCGTCTTTTTCAGGTGGGCCGGATCTCCCGAGTCACGAGCGGGTTGGGGAATCTTTCCGGGCCGCTATTCGACCTTTATGTACGCGGTCGCCTGTAATGGACCGACCAGTGCCGTGAGGTTGACCTCGCCGGGGGCGAGCGCCTCGAAGGCAGCGCTGCCGACCAATCGCAGGACCTGTCCCTTCGAGGACCAGGACCAGCCGGGGTTCTCATGGCCGAAGAGGGCCGCTGCGGTGGAATCGTAGACGATCTCGAAGCGTATAGTGTCGCCGACCTCCGCCGTGACCTCCGATGGGTCGAGGGTGATGGTGCCGAAGTCGCCGACCTCTGTGACTGCAACCTCGGTTCCGACGCCCGATCCGTCCTCGAAGGCGGCGTAGACGAGGTTCGTGCCCGGCGCCACCGCGGTCACCAACCCGAATTCGTCCACCGTGGCGATCCTCGGATCGTCGCTGAGCCAGCGGAAGGTGGGGATGGGCGTGGGTCCCAGGATCTCTAGCTGGAAGGTGCTTCCCACTTCGAGGACGATGCGGCCCGGCTCGACGGTGTAGTCCGACGATATGAAGTCCTGGGGCTCTAATACCTCGACGTAGGCGGTATCGATGTCCGCACCGGCAGTGGCAATGATACTGGCTAGGCCTGGACTGATCGATGTCACCATGCCGGTGTCGTCCACCGTGGCCACCGCCGGATCGGTGGTGCTCCATGAGACGTTGGGGGGCTCGGTCCCTTCCGGGTGGGACACGTCGAATTGAACCGTCACTCCGACCGGCGTGGTCCAGAAGTCGGGGAAGATCCTGAATGGCCCCGGCGGCGGCGACTGCGTCACCACGACCAGGGCAGAGTCGACCTCGCCCTCGTACTCCACGGTCACGTAGGCCTCGCCGATGGCCTCGGCGCCGACGTTGCCCGTCCAATCCACCGAAGCCACGGAGGGATCCGTGGTGCCCCAGGTCAACGAGAGGTCGGGGAAGACGTTTATGATCCGGGCGCCGCTGTCCACCGCCACGACGAATCCGCTGTAGCTGCCCACGGGCAGCGTCAGCGTGTCGGGCAAGAGACGCACGGCGAAGGGCTCGTCGCCAAGGTCGACACACGGTTCGGTCTGGAAATCGACGACCTCGGCCTGTGCCAGATTCTCGCCGGAGAGATCCTCGATACCGGTGCCGATCTCCAGCGTGTAGTCGGTCAAGAACTGGAGGTCCGTCCTCGGGAGCAACTCCACGACCGTACCCCCTTCCGTCAGAATGAAGTCGACGTCCACGCTGCCGCGGCTGTGGCGAAGCGCGATATTCCGCTCGGTGACGGATGAGGGTCGTATCGGCTCGCTGAACACGATCAGGAGCGATGTGTTGACGGGGACGCTGGTACGGCGCTTGGTGGGATAGGTACGGACCACCACCGGCGGGATCATGGGTATCGGCAGGTAAACCGCGCCGTAGAGCGAGAGGCCGAGCGCGTCGAATACCTCTACGCCTAGCCGGTCGTTCGGGGATGCCGGGAGTGCGATGGGATCGAATCCGCCTTGGACGACACCAGCTCGATCGGTGATCCCCGACGCATCGATCGTTAAGACAACCTCCTCGGCATCCGGCAGCGAACCGGGCTCGAGCGACACGAAGGCCCGGCTCGTTGCATCGGTGAGATCTCGAGCTTGGGAGACGATCATCCCCGCGATGTTGCCATCAGGTGTGAGGGAGGGGACCGTTGGATCATCGACCCGAGGGCTCGAAGGTGGCTCGGAGCACCCCGCCGTGATGAGTAACGATGCGGCCAGGAAAGCGATCGGTCTCTTACCATGCCTCGTCAACATAACGTCTCCTTTCGCACAGCCATCCGTCCGATGACGCGCTGGCCCGGTTGTCTGCCCGTGCGGCGTCTTGCCAGGGCGGCAATGCCACTGGGGGCCGGTCTCCAAGCAGATGCCACGGACATGTCGGGCCCCCATGCTCAATCCCGCGGCGCGCCGGTCAGCACGAACCCGGCCCAGTAGTAGGGGTGCGCCAGGTCAGCGCTTCGAATTGCCTCGCGTTTCGCCTCGGCGAGGGCGTGGACATACGACACTCCTTCGACCAGGCGGCGATAAAAGGCAGCCACGAATTCGGCGGTACGCAGGTCGTCGACCGCCCAAAGCGTCGCTGCCACGTTGTCCGCGCCCGCATGGATGAACGCGCGCACCAATCCTATCCAATCGTCGCCGGCGGGCACATCGCCAACCGAACCGGAGCCCAGTGCCGTCTGACAGGCACTCAGGACTATCAGCTCCGTATGCATTCCCAACTGGAAGACCTCGTGGACCTCGAGGCGACCGTCTTGCTCCGCATCGCGGCTCAACTGGACATACGAGAACAGCGGATTGTGACGATTGAGGACGCCACGGGTGGCGAGATGAACCACCTTGTAGCCGCTGGCGCCGCGGAGCGCGGTTTCGGTTGCGGCGCTACCCCGCCAGATCTTCGCCTGTTCGCCCCAGGCCGACCGGAGCGTGTTGACTTCTTCTTCCGTGCCCGACAGCTGGTTGCCGATGGGCGCCAAGCCCAGGATTCCCGTGCCGGAGTTGAGTGGTCGCTCGCGCAGGCGCAGCCAGACCGAGGCCGATGGCACGTAGACGACATCGTAATCCTGGATCAGGAATCGGTCCCGCCCCCCCACTGTATCGATCAGCGACTCGAACGGCAGGTAGTGCAGCTCGAGGTGTGGCACGACGATCAATGTCTTGCGTTCCTCCATCAGGCCCGTACGGCGCACCGGATCCAGCAAGAGATCGTCGAGGCCCTTGAGGGCGCCGCGCCAGAGCTCCTCTCGTTCGGGTTGGGTCTCCAGGGCCCAGCGGGCGAAATCGATCTGCGCACGGAGCGCGGCTCGCCCTACGGTAACTGACGTCTGGGCGACGCCACGGTCGGAGACGGTGAAGATCCAGAGCTGATCATCGGCGACGAGGTATTCGATGAACAGTTGGTCCGGCTTCAGCGCGCGCCTGATCGCGTCGACCCTGACCGTTTCGCCGCGCAACTGACCTACGTACTCCGGCTCTTCGGAACGCATGCGGTCGATCAGTCGGCGGTAGGCCGCCTGAGTGGCGAGAAGGTCCTCTCGCACCTCGTCGGTTCCCATGGAGACCGGTCCGCGCTGACCGTTCTCGTTCAACCGTAACCTCGCCGTCAGCTCACTGATACGCTGAGCGAGCTGGCGCTCGCGTGCCCTGAGTTGACCCTCCGCGCGAGAGGCATCGCGACGGCGCGCCAACTGATCGAGCAGGTAGCGGGCCCGAAGGCGTTCGCTGATGGCCAGCGCGGCCGCCGTTTCGCCCCGCTGCGCCCTGAGCCGAGCCAGCGCCGCGTACGGCTCCCACTTGTCTTCCAAGTACATCGAGCGTCGATCATCGAACCGTACCCAGTCCGCAAGTCCTTCGATCACGCCGATGGCTGTATCGTAGTACGCCGCCGCGCTGGACAAATCGCGCACTGCCTCCAGCGCCCGGCCGGTTTGGTGATACAGCCACCATTGGATCGCTGGCAGTCCGCTCCCACGTGCGCGGGCGTCTTCGAGTAATCGCAACGCTCGCAGAGGACGATCGTTCTCGACTTCCACCTGGGCCCGCGCTCCGAGCGCGACAGCGACGCCCGCCGGATCGCCGACTCTTTCGAAGTCGTCATGCGCCGCGGTGATAGCCGCCCGCGCGCTGTCGGCCTGTCCGGCCCGAGCGTGGGCCGCTCCGAGTAGAAGGTTGCTCCAGGCCCGCTCTCGACCCGCTGGCTGCACAGTCACCACAGGGGTTAGATCACGAATCACGTCATCGTAGTGGAACGATTCCAACTCCAGTTGTGCACGACCCTGTACGGCGGCCGCCAAGCCAGTCATGTCGCCAACCGTTCGGTACAGGCGCTCGGCCTCAGTGAAGC
>JASFLD010000437.1:0-4342 GCA_050118275.1 Gemmatimonadales bacterium | reverse complement strand
ACGGCGGTGCGGATGTCGGTGGAGCGTCGGGCCAGGGCCCCGAAGACGTCCCTGAAGTCGGGTCGGCGCCGCTCGTCCAGGAGGATGGCTTGAGCGGGGACCAGGCCGGGGAGGATGGGCTCCATCGCAACGTCTCCAGCGGGGGGAGCGGGTCGCGATGACGTTGGCCCGGGAGGCGGGGCCCGGGGATGGCCAGATGGGACCTCGATTCAGGGACCGGCGGCCAGGCGGTCCATCTCCAATTCGGTCTGGTGCCGTGTCGTGCGGGGGACCTCGTGGCACGCCCGGCAGCGTGCCTCATAGCTCTCCGATCCGCCGACCTGGATGGTAGGCCCTTCTGCCGGGGCCGGCTTTCCGTCGATCAGCCGCTGGTTGCGGGTGGCCAGGTCGCCGCACACGACGCAGATGGCGTGGAGCTTGTCCACCTTCTCGGCGATGGCCAGGAGCCGGGGCATGGGACCGAAGGGCTCGCCCCGGAAGTCCATGTCGGTGCCGGCGACGATGACCCGGATTCCCCGGTCGGCCAGGGCGTTGACCACCGCGACGATCCCGTCATCCAGGAACTGAGCCTCGTCGATGGCCACCACCTGCGCGTCGGGCCGGGCCATCTCGGCGATCTGTACCGAAGTGGTCACCGGGTGGGCCTCGATCTCGGACCCGTCGTGGGAGCTGATGCGGTATACGCCGGCGTAGCGGTCGTCGAGGTGGGACTTGAAGACCTGGACGGTCTTGCGTGCGATGAGGGCCCGGCGCACCCGACGGAGGAGCTCTTCGGACTTGCCGCTGAACATGACCCCGGAGACGACCTCGACCCATCCCTCCTGCGCACCGTGGTACATAGGGATCCCCCTACCTGCTCGCCGGGAGGGCGAGGGCCGCAGGGTGGGCCGGGGCCAGAAGGATTCGAGCCCTGGGTAACATCATCGGTTTGGCAGGGTCACGAGGATGGCCGAGCCGTGGGCTGGGCCGGCCGGACGGGCTAGTTTAGCCGAGCCGGTTCGCGCTTGTCCAGCCGAAGCACGGGTGCGATTCTTGCGTCTGCCGGATTCGCCCCGGAACTGTCCCGAGTGCAGGAACGGAGATCATGAAGAGGTTTGTATGCAGGGCTGCCGTGCTGACGTTCGCGTCGGCGGCCATCGCGACGTCGGCCCGGGCCCAGCAGGCACAGACGGAGCGTCCGCAGCTCGTCGTGCTCATCTCCGTGGATCAGATGCGCGCCGACCTGGTGGATCGTTATGCGTCGGAGTTCACCGGCGGATTCAAGCGGTTCCTCGATGACGGATTCAGGTTCACGCAGGCCTCCCACGCCCACGCCGTCACGCATACGGCTGCCGGTCACGCCACTCTCTCGACCGGATGCTTCCCCTCCCGCTCGGGGATCGTCGCCAACAACTGGCGCCAGAAAGTCGGGAGTACCTGGCAGGACATGTACGCCGTGCAGGACACCGCATCCCACATCGTGGGGGTGCAGGGGTTGGAAGGTCGTTCGCCCCGCAATCTCCTCCGCACCGGGCTGGCCGACTGGGTGGCCGCTGCCGACCCCGACGCCCTTGTGGTCTCCCTCTCCGGCAAGGACCGGGCGGCCATCACCATGGCGGGAAAGAGCCACGGGCAGGTCTACTGGCTGGCCCCGTCGCTCGGGCGCTTCGTGACGTCCGTCTACTACAGGGACTCCTACCCCGACTGGATCACGCGCTTCAATGACGAGCAGATGCCGGTGCTGTGGGCCGATACGGCCTGGGTGGAGGAGGTCCCGGCCGGCGAGCGGGGTCTGGCTAGGGCCGATTCCGCCGACTACGAGAACGGCGGACACAGCACCTTCCCCCATCTGGCCTCCCAGGAGGGGGTGACCAATCAGGCCCAGCGGTATGCGTGGCTGGCCAGCACGCCGGCGTCGGACCGGGCCGTGGCAGCTCTGGCCCAGGCTGCTGTGAGCGCCCTCGATCTCGGCCAGCGCGGGCATGTGGACTATCTCGGGCTCTCTTTCTCGTCCACGGACTACGTTGGACACGCCTTCGGCCCCTACAGCCAGGAGCAGCTGGACAACCTTCTGCGCCTCGACAAAGAGCTCGGAGCCCTCTTCGCGTTCCTGGATGCAAACGTGGGCGCCGGCCGGTGGGTGGCCGCCCTGTCCGCGGACCACGGCGTTCTACCCATGCCCGAGTACCTTCGGAGCGAAGGCCAGGGGGCCGCGCGGGTGAACAGCCAGGAGTTCGGTGCGGCGCTGACCCAGGCGGTCCGGGACGCACGTGCCGCTGGGGGGACCGACGAAGCCATCGCCCAGCGTCTCGCCCGAACCGTGGAAGAGCGTGGGCTGGTGGCCAAAGCGTACACCGAGCGCGATCTGACCGTGCACGAGCCCGTCGACTCGTTCGCCGTCCTGTTCCGCAACTCCCACTATCCCGGCAGGGCTGCCGGCTGGCTGTCGGTGTACGGCGTCGAGGTGAGGACCGGGTACGAGCACCTCGTTGCCGGACCCACGGGGACCAGCCATGGCTCCCCCTACTGGTACGACCGTCACGTCCCCTTCATGCTGCTCGGTGCTGGAGTGGAAAAGGGGAGCTCCGACCAGGGCGTCTACACGGTGGACGTGGCGCCAACACTTGCGGCTCTTGCCGATATCGCAACACCCGACGATCTGGACGGACGAGATGTATATCGGTAAACAAAATTTTCCAAACTCTCCTGTCGATTTGGCACGGTGGTGTCTGGGAGAGTGGGAGGCGGAAGCCCCTGTCTTCCCTTACTCTTGACAGGACGGTGGCACCGTCCCCATATGTAGAACGTACTCGGTAAACATTTGTTACCCGTGCCCTCCTATCTGGCGGCCCTGGACGCCTTGTTCCGCCGCGTTCTGAAACGTCACGCAGAGGGCCTTCTTCTTGTCGAAGTGGGCAATCGCCGTTACCCACACCCGGATGAACCGGGAGGTTGATGAGCGCGCCACAGGAGCATCGGGCTGGGTGGAGCATCGAGGACGCCGAGCAGCTATTGCTGTCACTGACGGGTGTGGTATCTGCCCGTGTGGTGACGCGGCCCGGCGGCGAGGTAGAGGAAATCCACCTGCTGACCACCGATGAGGTCGCGGCCAAGCAGACAGTCAGGAACGTGGAGTCGGCGCTTCTGGCTCATCTAGATCTCGAAGTCGACCACCGGAAGATCTCGGTGGCCCAAACAAAAGAGAGACCTGCCCCTCCTCCACCGCTCCCGGAGCCCGAGCTCCCTGTTCGCCTGGTGCCGGAGGCCGCCGCGGCGCAGCACAGGCTGCTGTTCCACGGACATCAGGTCGAGACGGAGCGGTCCCACCGCGTGAAGCATCGGGTGGAGATCGAATGGAAGGGTGAGCGATACGCAGGTGTGTGCAGCGCGGCGGACCTGCCCCGGGCTCGGCTCGAGGCCGTGAGCAAGGCGACCCTCGAAGCCGTATCCGCGGCGCTCGATGGAGAATTGACTGAAAGAGAACGCCCTCGGGTCACCCTGTCCCTGGATGGGGTGAAGGTCGTGGATGCGTTCGACAGAGATTTCGTGTTGGTGGCGGTGAGTGCCATGGCGGGGCGTGACATCACCTCGCTGTCAGGTGCCACCTCAGCGGATATTTCCACCGACCGCGCTGCTATTCTGGCCACGCTGCAAGCCACGGACCGCTGGGTCCGTGGTCGTATCTAGATCGGACCTGCGGGTCCGTCGGACAACCCAAGAGCGGAGAAAGGAGAACCCCCTCGATCTGCTAGCCTGAGCGAAGATGAGCGGATGAGCGGAGCGCTCGCGGTTTCCCCAGCGGAATTCGGAAGCCGACGCCCCTATGAAAGGAGGTGAGCGCATGTTTAGCTCTCTGTTCGACTTTTTCGGATCGCTGCTTTCCCTGCTAGGGAACGGCGTAGTTACCTGGTAACAGGCAGATCGAGGGGGCTTCCTAACGCAATGCGTAACCGCCTCCTGACGGGGTACATCGTCGCGATCACAATCGCGGCTCTACTGGCGCTGGTGTTCACGCATTGGGGCTCATTGTTCGCGTTGCAGACGCAAAGCCTCGGCGGGCTGGGCGTCTTGGTACTCATGGCCCTGCTGTCAGAGGCCCTCGCCGTACGTATGGACGTAGGGAAGGGGACCGGTAACACGTCTAACACGTCGGTGACCTTTATCCCTATGCTTGCCAGTGCCCAGCTATTCGGGCCAGCCGCAGCCGTACTCTGCATGCTGGTGAGCGCCCTGGTCAGCGAGTTCGCGATTCGGCGGAAAGCACTGGAGCGGGCAACGTTCAATGTTGCTCAGCTGACCCTCGCTGCGTTCGTCGGCGGCCTTGCCTTCCATCTTGCAGGTGGAACGGCGCTCGAACCCCTCC
>JASFLD010000436.1:0-4347 GCA_050118275.1 Gemmatimonadales bacterium | reverse complement strand
GCGTCTTCAAGCGCGGCGTGCTCGTCCATTTCACCGAGGTCGCTGACCGGAACGCGGCGGAGCTACTCAAGGGGCGCACGCTATTGATCGCGGCGCGCGAGGCGCGTCCGTTGGAGGAGGGCGAGTTCTTCTTCCACGACCTGGTCGGGCTCGAGGTGGAGAGCGCCGAGGGGGGGCGCGTGGGCCGCGTGGTGGAGATCTACGAGGGTGGCGCGGTGCCGTACCTGGGCGTCAGCGACGGAGCGCGCGAGCGGCTGATCCCGTTCAACAAAGCGGTCGTGCGCGCGGTGGATATCGAGGGCGGGCGCGTGATCATCGAGGTCATGCCGGGTCTGCTCGACCTGTGAGGGCCCGAGTGCTGCGGATCAACATACTGACGATATTCCCTGGCTTCTTTCGCGGGGCGCTGCGGCTGGGAATCCCCGGCCGCGTGGCGCGGGCGGGCTTGACGAAGTACCGGCTGGTCGATCTGCGCGACTACACGCACGATCAGCACCGCACCGTGGACGACGAGCCGTACGGGGGCGGGGCGGGCATGGTGATGAAGCCGGAGCCGTTCTTCGAAGCGGTGGAGGCCATCGAGCCGCAGGGGCCCGTCGTGTTGCTCGATGCGCGAGGCCGGCTGTTCCGGCACAGCGACGCGGTGCGGCTGTCGACGCGGCCGGAATTGACGCTCTTGTGCGGACACTACAAGGACGTGGATTGGCGGGTGGCCGAGGGGCTGGCGACGGACGTCTTCTCGTTGGGCGATTACATCCTCTCGGGCGGTGAACCGGCGGCGCTCTGCCTGCTGGATGCGGTGGTGAGGCTGCTGCCGGGCGCGCTGGGCGACCACGAGTCGGCCTCGTCCGATTCGTTTTACGACGCGGCGGTGCTGGCGCCGCCGGGCTACACGCGGCCGGCGGAATACCGGGGGATGGAGGTCCCGGAAGTGCTGCGTTCCGGGGACCACGCGGCGATCGAGGCGTGGCGGCGCGCGGCGGCAGAGCGGCTGACCCGGGAGCGGCGACCGGACCTCTGGGAGGCGCACGAGTCGCAGTCGTAGTCAATCTGCGTGACCGTGACGGCGGCAACACTGGAGGTCGTTTCTCTGGTGTCGGTGGCCGATCGGCAGCCGGCGTCCGGCGTCTGTCGAGCACGGGCCGTCGCGGTGACCCGGATCCTTACCGATGGTGCCGAACGCGGCGGCGGGTCTTGGAGAAACGGTCCAGGTCATATATCTTCTGAGTCTGCAATAAATCGAGGATCGCCGGGCAGGAGTCGTGGTAAAATGGACGTGCTTCACGAAATCGAGAAGGGACAACTGCGGGACGACATACCCGACATCGCACCCGGCGACACGGTGCGTGTGATGGTTCGCGTCGTGGAGGGCGAGAAGGAGCGTCTGCAGCCGTTCGAGGGCGTATGCATCGCTCGCAAGGGCGGCGGTCTGCGCGAGACGTTCACGGTGCGCAAGGTGTCCGGCGGCGTCGGCGTCGAGCGCATCTTTCCCATACATTCGCCGTCCATCGCCGATCTGAAAGTGTTGCGCAAGGGCAAGGTACGGAGGGCTAAGCTCTATTACCTCCGCCAGCTGCGCGGCAAGAAGGCGCGCATCAAGGAGAAAAGAACGCGCTGAGGCCCGGCATGGCCCGGCGCGCGATCGCCCTCACCACTGAGCGCCGCTACTGGCGCGCGGGATTTCACCTAATCGCAGGCGTTGACGAGGTCGGGTGCGGTTCGCTGGCCGGCCCGGTCGTCGCCGCCGCCATCGTGCTGCCGGTGGAGGGCGGCGTGAAGGGAGCGGTAGACTCGAAGCTGCTACGGGCGGCGCAGCGCGAGGAAATCGCGGCGCGGGTGCGGGACCAGGCGGTGGCCGTAGGGGTGGGCGCCGCCTCGGCGCGCGAGATCGAGCGGCTGAACATTCGGCGTGCCACGGCACTGGCGATGAAGCGGGCCCTGGACCGGCTGCCCTTCTACCCGGACTGCGTGCTGATCGACGGGCGGCCGCAGCCGTCGCTGGGCGATCACCTGGCCCTAATCAAGGGCGACCGCATCTGCCATACCATCGCCTGCGCGGCCATCGTCGCGAAGGTCGTCCGCGACCAACTGATGACGCGGCTGTCGGGCAAACACCCGGGCTACGGCTGGGACCACAACTTCGGCTACGCCACGGCCGACCACCGCGCGGCGATCGACCGCCTTGGTCCCACGCCGCACCACCGCCGCACCTTCCTGAACCTTCAGTACGAACTCGACCTGGCGCTCCCGTCGGCGACGGTGGGCGATCGTCAGCCCCTTTAGCCGGGTCCGTGCTCCCGACGGTTCAGCGGGAGGCGACAGTCCGCCGCCGTTCCTCGCCGGCTACTGCCTGGCGGGCCCGTCCACCGCTACCCCGAGGTTGGCCGTACGGGCGTCGCCGCCCGAGGCCAGCCCCGCGCCGGCTGTGATCACCGCGGATTTGTGGCCGAAGGCGAGGCCGATGCGGAAACCCTCGAAGTCGCCGTCGCCGTCCCATTCCGCCGACGCCGTGGCCAGCAGTTTCTCGATCAGGCCCACCGTGCCCCCGATGCGGAAGGCGCGGAAATCGCCGCCGTCTGTCTGGTAGTCACCCTGTGCCGCGAGCGAGAAGAGCGAGCCCTGTGGTCGGAGCGACACGGCGCCGACGAGGTGCTCGCGCAGCGTCGTGTCACGCACGGTGGGCGAGCCGATGTCCCGCCAGACCAGACCGACGGAGATGCCCGAGTTTGCGTAGCTGACCCAGCCGATCTCCCAGCTTCCCTCGGTCGGACCCACGCTGCGCCACGTCCGCGTGACGCCGAACCCGTTGCGGCCCTGCGCCAGGCCGACGGCCATGATGTACGAATCGCCCTGGGCGTGACCGCCTTCGCTCGCCTGGAACTCGTCGTGCTGGTACCCGAATGCGACGACGGTCCACTGCAGCCCGACGCCGTACTGGCCGGTGGACCAGCTGCCCTGGTCCGGACGGTCGAAAGTGACGTTCCCGAGCAGCCGGACCATGCGGTTGAAACCGGCGGCGCCGGGGTTGACCCAGAGCCCCGCGCCGGTGCCGACGTCGGAGACGAAGCGATAGGTCTGGAGCTCGGGGGCGCGCCACTGAGCGGCGGCCGGCCCTACGGCCAGCAGGCAGAGTGTCAAGGCTATGGCGATTCTCACTGGTCTTCGGTCTCCTCACGCCGGTTGGCAGGCGGATCGAGGGTCGGGCGTATTCTGTGCCGGGTTGCGGCTCCGGGCAAGGGAGGGCGGATCAAACCTTGACCGCGTGGGGTCGGGTGGGTACTACTTGTCGTTCTCTGAATCGACGCATGAGGCAGCGATGAACAATAAACCGAGTCCTGCCGGGGCGACCGCCTCGCGGAACGACCCCGACGAGCTGGTCGTCGACGCCCGGCAGGTCAGCAAGCGGTACGTGCGCACCTGGGCGCTGAAGGCCGTCGATCTGCAGGTGCGGCGCGGCGAATTGGTCTCGCTGCTGGGGCCGAACGGGTCGGGCAAGAGCACCCTGTTGCGCATCCTGATGGCGGTGACGCGGCCGACATACGGCGAAGTGAAGCTTTTCGGCGTATCGCCCAAGGACGGTGGTAACGTTCGCGAGCGGTTGGGCGTGTTGCCGCACCAGAGTTATCTGTACGACGAGTTGACGGCGCAGGAGAACTTGCGGTTCGCCGCTACGATGTACGGGATCCATCCGGACAGGAAGGATTTCGCCGAGGCGCTGGCACACGTCGGGCTTGCCCACGTCGCCGACGCGCAGGTGCGAACCTTCTCGAGCGGCATGCGGAAGCGATTGGCGTTGGCGCGGGCCACGCTGCACGACCCGGAATTGGTCTTCCTGGACGAGCCGTACGGCGCGCTGGACGTGGAAGGCATCGCCTGGGTGGACAGCTTCATCAAGGAACTGCGGGACGCGCGGAAGACGCTGGTCATCGCGACGCACGAGATCGGCCGGGCGCTGGCCTTATGCGATCGCGCCGTGTCGCTGCACGGCGGGCGGGTCGACTTCGACGGCCCGACTTCGCAGTATGCGGGCTCCGTGTCCGGCCAGACGGCGTCGGTCGAAGTGGGGACGCGAAGCCGATGAGCGACGTGCGGCGGGCGATGGCCCTGGTCCGCAAGGATATGATCACCGAGCGGCGCAGCAAGGCGGCCTTCAACGCCATGGCTTTCTTCGCCGCGATGGTACTGTTCATCTTCAGCTTCGCGCTGGGTCCCGACGCGCCCAGTATGTCGACCGGTGGGGGTCAGACGCTGTTGCAGTACCTGTGGCCGGGGCTGTTGTGGGTGGCGATCTTCTTCACGGGTATGCTGGCGCTGGGTCGCTCGTTCCAGATCGAGATGGAGAGTGGC
>JASFLD010000435.1:0-4350 GCA_050118275.1 Gemmatimonadales bacterium | reverse complement strand
CTGACCGGCCACCTGCTCGCGCAGCATTGGTGCGACCGGATCCCCGTGGCGCGACCGAAAGAGCCGCGTTTCAGACCTCGATCGCCAGGCTGCGGCGGAGCGCGCGAATGTTCTCCTCGATGGCCCCGGCGGAGAATATCGCGGATCCGGCAATCAGCACGCTGGCGCCGGCAGCCACGACTGCCGGCGCCGTCTTGGGGTCGATGCCTCCGTCCACTGCGATCACGGGCCGCGGCCCGCCCAAGTTTGCCATATGACGCCTGAGCCGGGCGATCTTCGGCAGGCACTCGGGTATGAATGCCTGCCCACCGAAGCCGGGGTTCACAGTCATGACCAGCACGAGGTCGACGAAGGGCAAGATATCGATCAGGGATTCGACCGGCGTCGCCGGATTGATCGACACGCCCGGCCTGGCGCCGAGTTCCCGAATTCTTTGGACCGTGCGGTGAAGGTGTGGGCAAGTTTCCTGATGTACCGTCAGCGCGCTCGCGCCGGCGCTCACGAAATCCTCGAGGTACCGGTCCGGCTCCTCGATCATCAGGTGCACGTCGAGCGGCAAGCGTGTCGCTTTCCGAGCTGCAGCCACGACGAGAGGCCCGATGGTGATATTCGGGACGAAGTGGCCATCCATGACGTCGAGGTGAATCCAGTCGGCGCCGCCCGTCTCCGCGGCCGCGATCTGTTCCCCGAGACGTGTGAAGTCGGCGCTGAGTATGCTCGGTGCAATGAGTGCCATGGCTATGCTCAGATGATTCCGAGGCGCCCGCCGACCTTCTTCATCACGTCCAACACCGTGTCGAGGTGCTCGGTTTCGTGTGCAGCCGATATCTGGCAGCGGATCCTCGCCGCTCCGTGTGGCACCACGGGATACCCGAAACCGATGACGAATACCCCCTCCTCCAGGAGCATCTTACTCATGCGGATCGCTTCCGAAGTCTCGCCGACGATGATCGGTACGATGGGTGTGCTGCCCTCGATCGGATTGAACCCGGCTTCCTTGATCTTGTCTCTGAAATAGGCCGTATTGCTTCGCAGTTTGCGGACCAACTCGGGGTGGTCCTCCACGTACGCGATGGCCGCCAATGAGTGCGCTGTCGTCGCCGGTGGTAGCGCGTTCGAGAACAACATCGGCCGGGAACGCTGGGTCAGGTAGTCCGTCAGTTCGGCGGGCCCGGCAGTGAAGCCGCCGGCCGCCCCGCCCAGCGCCTTGCCGAGCGTGCTGGTGATGATCGGGACCTGCCCGTGCAGGCCGTAGTACTCGGGCGTTCCGCGCCCCGTCTCCCCGAGAACGCCAGTGGCGTGCGAATCATCTACGGCGACCACGGCGTCGTACTTCTCGGCCAGCTCCATGATGTCCGGCAGCTTACAGATGTCCCCCTCCATCGAGAAGACACCGTCGGTGATGATGAAGCGACTTCGGGCGCTGGCGGTGTCCTTCAAGGCCCGCTCCAGTTCGCCCATGTCCGAATGCTTGTAGATCTTGCGATTCGCAGGCGTCATGCGAACGCCATCGATGATCGATGCGTGATTCAGCTCGTCCGAGATCAGGACGTCTTCCTTGCCGAGGAAGGTGGGCATCAGTCCGGTGTTGGCGTTCCAGCAGGATACGTAGGTCAAGGCCGACTCGAGCCCGAGGAAGTCCGCGATCTTCGCTTCCAGCGCTTGGTGGAGTGTGAATGTCCCGCAGATGAACCGGACAGATGAAGTGCCGGCGCCGTATTCCTTGTAGGCGCCAACGCCCGCCTCGACCACCTCGGGGTTATTGCAGAGGCCGAGGTAGTTATTGGAGCAGAGGTTAATGACCTCTCCGCCCGTCTCTTCGAGTCTCACGACCGCGTCTTGTGGCGAATCGAGGTGGACGAGCCGCTTGTGAACCCCCTGCTCTTGCATATCGTGGATCTCGGCACGCAACCGATCGAATAGGCCGTTCATACCACCTCCCAGTTGGGCAGAGCAGGACTCAATTGGCGGACGATTTCTCGTTGCGTCGCCGCTCCAGCTGTCGGGGGCGGACTCTGATGAGGCCATAATAGAGGATCGCGGCACATCCGAGAATCAGAATGGGAATGAAAACGGCTCCTTCAAGCCCCATCATCACAGTCGTCTCCCTGGTAGACCTTTCCCCGTCTTCAACCGGTTGTGTGGAAGCGGGTATTGGCCCGGTTAATGTGTGGCTAACTTGGTCGCGGTCAGCGAGTTAGGCAAGAGTCGGTCGCGGATCAGGCGACGACGGCGTCGGTCGTCGTCACCGGCGGTGGGGCCCGGTTGTCCGGCCTAACCGGCCATCCTGCAGTGACTTGCGGCTGTGATACGACCTGCGACCTTTTCCTTTTCGCACTCCCAGCCTAGTTTACAGATGCGCGGGTTCTCGACATGGAGAAGATAAGGGACCACAGCCGTGAAGCACATCGTCACCTTCCTGCTGTCGGCCAGTGTGTTCGTGTCGGCTCAGGCGGTCTGGGCACAGGAGCAGGTCGCTCGGGAGCATATCGAGCAGGGTCTTGCCTTTGCTTCTGGCGGCGATACTGTGCTCGCCTTCGCCGAGTTGGAGAAGGCACGTGACGCCGACCCCGATCTCGCCGAGACCTACTACTACATCGGTCGCCTTTACACCGAGCGGGCCAGCGCTGTAGAGACGGATTTCCGTGACCGTCTGAAGGCGGAGGAAGCTCTTCTCGAGGCTCTGCGGCTCAGTCCATCCGAGCCGCGCTACCTGCTGGAGCTGGCCAGGCTGCGGATGAAGCAGCACATGAAGATCGATGCGGGCCGGCTGTTCAACCGTGCGCTCGAGGAGGCCGAAGAGCGAGGCGATCCGCAGGTCCTCGCCGACGTCCACTTCTATCTCGGCTATATCAAGGAGTTATGGTACAGGGCGCTGGAGTACCGTCGGTTCACTCCGATGCATCGAGGTCCGCCGCAGGACAATGTCTTGTCCGCTGGCATCTACGGTTCCGTGGGAACCGACGGCCCCGTCCGCTACGGCAACGAGTACATGAGGGCCGCCCCGGCGATCGAAGGATCGGGCCAGATCGCCAAGGAAGAGATGATCGAGAACTACCGGGCCGCCCTGCGGTACGATCCGGGCCATGTGGGGGCTGCCATCCGATTGATGGGCCAACTGCTCGATGAGTACAGGCTGGGCGAGTACCTGGCAGTCGGCCGTAGGCTCCAGGCTGCCAACCCCGAACGCCCGATGCCTTACCTGTACTTGGGTCTCGGGCTGCATGTCGCCGGGCGTGAGGAACAAGCGCTCGAGTCGTTCGAGGCGGGCCTGGCCCGGCTGCCGGATGAAGAGCGCGCCGAGATAGAGAGTATTGCCGAGGTGATTCGGCGCGAGGATGCCGAACTCTACTCCGATCTGGAGGAGGAACGACGCCAGGACTACGAGGAGCGCTACTGGAGCCTGATGGACCCGCTGTATCTCACCGACGCCAACGAGCGCAGGCTGGAGCACATGTCCCGTGTCGCATACGCGGACCTGCGGTTTTCGGCGCCGGAGGCGGGTCTGCGCGGTTGGGAGACGGATCAGGGGATCATTTATGTCCGTTATGGGCCGCCGCTCTCCATCGCCAGCTTTGGAGCCAGTCCGTATTCCCAGGGCAACCCGTATGCCGTCGGGCGTCGTTCGATCATCTGGAGCTACGGCCAGGATGGCCCGGTATTCATCTTTCGTCAGATGCCGGGTTACATGAACGCTCGTTTCGCTGGTGACTACAAGTTCATCGCCGACAACTACCGGTACTTACAGCCGTCGACCTACGACAACATCCCGTCGATCGCCGAGATGTTCGAGTTGCCGGTTCAGCTGGCGCGGTTCCGGGGCGAGACGACCGATCAGATTGCCCTGGAGATCCACGCGGCGTTGCCGCTGGAGCAGATGTCTCGCGATCTCGATCTCGAGCGGGGCGAATTCGAGACCGGGATGTTCCTGATCAACGATCGAGGCGAGAAGGTCATCGAGCGGACCGGGTCAGAAGTCCTGACCTACGCGGAATCACCCGAGCTCAACGAGAATCGGAGCTGGCGGGTAACCCTGCCACCGAGCGGGACCATGGTTGCCGCCGTCGAGACGCGCGATGCGGTGACCTGGCGAGCCGCCGCGGCGCGCGACACGTTCACGGCCGAGCCTTTCGGCGATGACTCGCTCATGATCAGTGACATTCTGGTGGCCGACTATGTGAAACCTCTGGTCGAGGAGCCGCGTAGCCGATCCGATTTCGAGATTTGGGCGAATGCGGCGATGAAGTTCCAGTCGGGCGATCCGGTTCACATCTACTATGAAATCTACGGACTGGATCAGGACTCGGAGGGGTTCGCTTCCTACGAGGTCTCGATCCAGGTGCGGGTCAA
>JASFLD010000434.1:0-4372 GCA_050118275.1 Gemmatimonadales bacterium | reverse complement strand
CGCCGAGTTACCATCGACGTTCTTGACGGCGATCACCGGATGATTGACGAAGATGTTGTTGAGCACGACGGTGTTGTCGCCGCCGGTGATGCCGTGGCTGTTGTTGGCGAAGGTGTTGTTGAAGATGTTGATGCGTTCGGGGATGCTGGCGGCACGAAAGTCCTCTTTCGTCACCTCTCCATCCATCATGCCGATCCCGGCATCCGCATTATGGTGGATGTAGTTGTGGGCGATCTCGAAGAAGCGGTCGGTCGGGACGTCGTAGCCGATGAGTTGGATCCCGTCCTCGTCGTTACCGTAGATCTCGTTCCGCTTGATGATGATGTTCAGGGTCGGGCCGCTGTAGTCCTGCAGGCGGATCTCGATGCCGTCGTCCCCGTTGTCGCGAATGATGTTGTCGAGCATGACGATGTCGACGGCATTATCGAGATCGATGCCATCGTCACCGTTGAGCTCGAACGTGCTGTACTGGACCAGGCCACCGCTGCCGTTCTCGTAGTCCACACCGTCGCTGTTATCTCGTATCAAGCAGTTGAGCAGGTTGAACATGGCGTGCGGTGTGATGCCATCGTCGGCGTTCTGGATGGTGAAGCCCTGGATGGTCGGCCGGTCTTCGGCGTCGCGCGGGATCTCGACCACGTAGCTCGCAGCGCCGCCGTCGAGGATTGTGGCGCCGATCAGGCTCTCGTCGCCGGTGGAGATGTAATGAGAGGCCAGGGTGATCGCTTTGGTGATGGTGATCTGGCCGACGTAGGTGCCGGGGGCCACCAGGACGGTGTCACCGCTGCTGGCGGCGTCGTGGGCCTCCCGAATCGACGAGAAATCACCCGGGACCTCGAGCAGCGTGCTCCGCACGTCTGATTGCGGTGGCTCCTTGCAGACGGGGAGAACGATGGTCGCTAGTGCAATCACGACGGCGCGTTTCACAGCGTCGACCTCCGACTCGGGTTTCGTACCCATCAACCGACTCGGCAAAGATATCTCTGTTCGACAGTAGCCCAAAGGTACCGATCGCCGTCGCAGTTCGCGCCGTCGGGGCCGACTGAATGTGACCTCGAGATTCGGATCCGTCCGCCGGACGACAGTGATCGCGGGGCCGCATCAGCTGGTCATTGCCCGCTCTGTCCGCGGTAAGCGGCGAATCAAGAATGCTGGCAAAGCTGGGGAGACCGGTGAGAAGCCCGCAAGTGGAGGTAGGCTGGCCGGAAACATTGGGGTTCCACAGAGGTCGAGGGAAGACAGCGAGTAGCTCACGTTCGCCGCCAGGCCTACACTGCGGAATGACTCGTGGTGGTATGTCTTGCTCAGCGGCTGAGTACTCTCGCAACCGCCCGAGAGCCCTGTCGCGGGTCGCCAGCTGACCACAAGTTGTCTGAAGCTCCGCCTTCAGACTGTGAATCGTCGATGGGTGGTCTGCTTGGGAGGTGCCATGACTTTGTCCCGCCGCACTCTGCTGAAGGTTGGTTTGGGGGCCGGCGCGGCCCCGCTGCTGGCTCGCTTGCCACGCCGGCAACACGAGCAGGATTCCGACGTGCATATCGAGGGCGAGGCGCTCCGGGCCCGTCCCCTGCCGCTGAACCGCGTGCGCTTGCTGGGCGGGCCTCTGAAACGCGCGCAGGAGCTGGATGCTCGCTACCTGCTTCAGCTGGAACCGGATCGCATGCTGGCGTACTACCGCCAGCGTGCCGGACTCCGGCCCAAGGCCGAGCCCTATGGGGGCTGGGATGGTGGCGGTCGGAACCTGACGGGCCACATCGCGGGTCACTACCTGTCCGCCGTCAGCCTGATGTGGGCGGCGACGGGAGACACGCGGTTCAAAGAGCGCGCCGATTACATCGTCGACGAGTTGAGGATCGTCCAGGACGCGCAGGGCGACGGCTACTTGAGCGCGCTGGAGGGAGGCCGTCGAGCGTTCGGTGAGCTATCTCGCGGGATGATCCGCTCGGCGTCGTTCGATTTGAACGGCGAGTGGTCGCCGTGGTACACGCTGCACAAGACGTACGCGGGCCTGCGCGACGCCTATCGGTACACCGGCAGCCGCGACGCGCTGGAAGTGGAGATCAAGTTCGCCGAGTGGGCGGAGAGGATACTGGCACCGCTCGACGATGCGCAGATCCAGCGGATGCTCGACACCGAGTTCGGCGGGATGAACGAGGTCATGGCGGACCTCTATGCCGACACCGGTGACGGGCGCTGGCTCGACCTGTCGTACAAGTTCGAGCACGAGGCGTTCATCCGGCCCCTCC
Source organism: Gemmatimonadales bacterium (assembly GCA_050118275.1). Classification (GTDB taxonomy): domain Bacteria; phylum Gemmatimonadota; class Gemmatimonadetes; order Palauibacterales; family KS3-K002; genus JASFMO01. Next base: position 2,126 of record JASFLD010000434.1, on the reverse strand, counting down.
GGCGGCATCAGGATGACCTCGACGGAACGCATGGCAACACGCAGATCCCCAAGCTCATCGGCTCGGCGGACCGGTTCGTCTACGCCACGACGCCCGCCGACCTGCTGGCCGCCGCTTTCTTCTGGGATCGGGTCGTGCAACATCACAGCTTCGCCACGGGCGGCCACGGCACCGACGAGTACTTCGGGCCACCCGACAGGCTCAGCGGCCGCATCGACGGGCGAACCGCCGAGACGTGCAACGTCTACAACATGCTCAAGCTGACGCGGCGGCTCTTTGCCATCCGGCCGGATGCCCACTACGCCGACTTCCACGAACGCGCGCTGTTCAATCACATCCTGGGCTCGATCGATCCTCGGGACGGGCGCACGTGCTACATGGTGCCCGTCGGTCGCGGCGTGCAACACGAATACCAGGACATGATGCACAGCTTCACCTGCTGCGTGGGTACGGGCATGGAGAGTCACGCTCTGCACGGGGACGGGATCTACTACGAGTCGGGCGAGACTCTTTGGGTGACGCTCTACGCCCCGTCCACGGCGGAGTGGTCCAAGGCGGATCTCCGGCTGACCATGGACACGGCTTTTCCCGAGGGCGAGACGGCGACGCTGACTCTCGCGCTAGCCGGGCCGAAGGTGTTCACGCTCGCCCTGCGACGTCCGTACTGGGCCGGCGACGGGTTCGACGTGAAGGTGAACGGCGAGTCGGTGGCGATCGGCGGCCGCGAGGAGGAGTCGGACCCGGAAAGCGAGCGGCGCGTCCGTCGCCAGTACGCCTATCCCAATGCCGCCAGCAGCTTCGTGAAGATCGAGCGCACGTGGCGGAGCGGTGACAGTGTGGTGGTGACGTTGCCCAAGTCGCTCTGGCTGGAGCCGCTGTCCGACAACCCGCGTCGCGCCGCCGTCATGTGGGGGCCGTTGGTGCTGGCGGGCGACATCGGACCGGAACGGGCGCGGGGGACGGTGGAGGGGGAAGGTCTCGAGCCGGCGCCCACGGTGCCGGTGCTGGTCGCCGCCGAGCGGCCGGTCGCGTCGTGGCTGGAGTCCGTCGACAGGGAGCCGGTTCGGTTCCGCACCGTCGGCGTCGGCCGGAAGCCGAGCGCGGCCGCCGGCGCGCAGGATGTGGATCTCATCCCCTTCTATCGACTCCACCGGCGAAGCTACGCCGTCTACTGGGACCTGTTCACGCCGGACGAGTGGGAGGAGCGGAAGGCCGAATACGCCGCCGAGGCGGAGCGGCTCCGGGCTTTGGAAGCGGCCACGGTCGCCTACCTGCAACCGGGCGAGACCGTGTTCGAGCGGAGATTCAACTATCAAGCCGGCGACGGCGTCGTGCCGCAGCGGATTCAGGGCCGACCGGGCCGGCGCGGCACCAGTTGGTTCTCTTACGATGTGCCCGTCGATCCGGCGCACCCCATGACGTTAGTCGCTACCTATTATAGTGGCGACCGGCGCGGGACCCCGGCGGAATTCGAGATCCACATCGATGGCACGCGGATCGCCGAGCAAGTGATCGAGCAGAGCGATCCCCATCGCTTCTTCGACGTGGCGTACTCGATTCCCGAGCAACTGGTGCGCGGCAGAGAGAAGGTGACGGTGCGAGTCCAGGCGAGAGACGGCAGTCAGATCGCTACCATCTTCGGCCTCCGCATCATTCGCGGCGCCCTGCCCCGTTGACGCATGAGCGCTTTGGCGACGGCCCTGCTGACCATTCTCATAGCCTCGCACGTACAGGCGGCCCCGCAGACGCAGACCGATAGCCTGCCGACCTTGGGGCTGGAGCAGGGGGTCGATCGTTACACGACACCATCGTTCGCGCTGGAGCTGGTCCGGGCCTCGCAGACCGTCGCGGCCCTGCAACCGAAGGGCGCGGGCGGTTTCGACTTCACGCCGAACGACTGGCTGGAACGGCGAAGCCGGAACGGATTCTACCACCTGGGCGATCTCAGGCTGCGACTGCGCATCGGTGGCTCGAGCGACTGGCAGCAGTACTCGACCGCGGCGACTCGAACGCCGGTGCGCCCGCTGACCGGATCGGGGCCCGTCCTGGCCGCCGCCGATCTGACGCCTACCTTCCCGCCGGACGTGCCGCTCGACGTGCGACGGTACTGGGAGGTCGACGACGGG
>JASFLD010000433.1:0-4378 GCA_050118275.1 Gemmatimonadales bacterium | reverse complement strand
AACCCATGGAGGTCATTCTCGAACCCCACTTCCCCGAGGATCTGCTCCATCTCCTGGCGAATCCGCCGCACCTCGACCAGGCCGACGCTGTGAACTTCGGGCGGCGTCAGATCGAGCGACGTGAAGTGTCGCACGCGATGCTCGTAAAATGCCTGACCATTCGGCAACTCGACCGCCGCGATCTCGTCGCGCGCCGCCGGATAGTACTCGTCCCGCATGAAATCCAAGAAGGCCCTGTAACCGGGCACCACCGACTCGGCGACGGCCTTCCTGCCGCGGCGCGTCAAACGCTCGCGCTCGCCGGCCGGGATAGCGTCGGGGAAACTTTCGAAGGGCGCGAACAGCAAGCTCTCCGTAGGATCCTCTACGATGTGCGGTTCGAGTGTGGCCTCGTAGCCTTCCAGGACCACCTTCGGCAGCGTCATGCCTTCATCGATGCCCTCCCTCATCAGCTCGATGTTCTGCTCGGCGTACTCCTCGAATCTTTCCAGACGCGAAATGTAATTCTCGTAGTCTTCGACGCTGGCGAGCGGCATGATCTCGGGCAGCTGTGGGAACTCGACGTGAAACCCCTCCCGATTGGTGATCGGAATGAGGTGCGAGCGAAACGTGTACTCGGCCACCCGGTCCCGCATCAGGTGCTCGAACAGTCTCGCATCGATCCGCTCGCTCTGTGTCAGATCCTCACGATCGATCGACTGTACTCGCCGCAGGAAATCACGCGCGTCTTTCAGCCTTCGATCGAAATCGCCCGGCGAGACCGAGGGCAGCTCGTCATCGTAGCGGTGATCGCCGACGCGGGTGGCGAAGAGCGGGTCCTCCTCGAGCCGGTTCTCCCATTCTCGCTCGAACAGTTCGGCCAGCTCGCGGGAGGCTCGCGACTGTGCGGTGGCGTCACTGGCGAACGGATTCGCTATGAGTGTGAGGAGAACCGTCAGTGGCACCCAAATGTGCAACTTCATCGTAGCTCTTCCCTCCAGGTCGCTTCTGTACCTCGCGTCGGATCGGCCGCTACCACACGTTCCGGTACAGCGGCGACGGATCGATGGGAACGTGAACCACCCGATCGAGCGCCGCCCGTATCTCCGGCCCCGCCGTGCCGTGGCGCTCCTTCAGAGCCTGCGCCGCCGCCGTGTCGCCGGTCGCCTCGATCGTCAGCAACGTCTTCGCCAGCGCTGTGATCTGGCCCGAAAGCGCCTCGTAGTCCACCGCGAAGTGACCGGTGGAGCGGTGGTGGATGATGCCGCCGTTCGCCAGGTAGTAGTTCAGCTCGACCAACGCGGCCAGACCATGCGCCTCGCTCGTCCCGAACCGGATGGTTCGGAATATACTGCCTAGATACGAAGTGTAGTACGGACGTTGCAATGCCGGATCGGTCACCCCGGCCTCGATCAGGTAGGCCAGGCACTCCAGGCCGGCCGCCGTCGCCTTGGCCTCCTCGATCCAGGAATACTGCGTCGTCAGCGCTTGATTGATCGGCAGACGGCCCTGCGGCGTGGAGGCGTAGCGTGGGCCCAGCGCGTGCGCGATCTCGTGCAGCAGCACGACGTCGAAGAACGCCTGTGCCGTGACGTGGGCCACTTGATCCTTCACCAACAGCTCGCGAGCGATGGGGAGGATCACCTTGTTTAGACGCGCCTCGAGGAAATTCTTCCAGAACGTCTTCTTGCTGCCTACCGTCTCCGTCACGCGCGGATCGTTGGGCAGGCTGGCCGCCACCGCCTGATAGCCGACACGCAGATCGCCGCCGCGATAGATGTCGCGCACGATGGTGAATGCTGCGGTCAATTCGTGCTCGCTCGGCTTGTACTGGTCATCGTACGGCAGGTGCGCCTCCATCCGCGCGAGATGCCGCGTGTAGACCTCGAGTCGGGCGCTCTCCTCCTGGTCGACGATCTCGACGCTCCCCTCGTATGCCGCCTTGTTGCCCAGCAAAGCGTCCTCGTAAACCTCGAACGGACCGATGGTGATGTCGAAGGCGTTGCCCGTCATCTCGATCCACGCCGCGTCGGCGTCGAAGTACTCGTCCGCCAGGACCGCATCCGCCTTGAGCCGTAGGTAGCGAGCGAAGCTCTCGTTTTCCGCGAGATCGGCCGCCCGCTGCAGTGCCGCGGCCAGTGGCTCGACCAGATCGGCATAGGCCCGGTGGTAAGGGATGGCCACCAAGGCCTCGCCCTCCCGACGAATCAGGGTGTAAGGGGACAGGAACGACTCGCGATCCTCCGGGTGCGACTCGATCCAGCGCTGGAATTCGTCGGCGGTCAGATCGTCGGGATAGAAGCCCGCCCCCGCCGACTTGGGCGGGACGCCGTCGAGGAAGGGAGCGTCGTCATCGAGCCGATCGTACGGGCCCGCCTGCATCATGAAGAATTGACGCACCGGATCGTCCTCCGGGCGTGAGCTCACGATCTCGTCACGCAGACGGACTGCATGATTCGAGGTCTGTCTCCAGAAGATCTCCTCGGCCAGGCGCGACGCCTCGAGCAACTCCTTCAACAGCGCCCGCTCGCTCTCGCTGTAACCACGCAGATCCGTCTCCATGACGGTCAGGGCGTACTTCTCCAGCCGAGCCTCGATCTCCGCGCGCTCTGTCATCGATACCTCCTGGCTACAATCGCCATAACAAGAACGGTTCTTGCAATTCTGTTCCAGTCTCAGAAGTTTGGAGTCTGCCGCCCCCGCGGGCCACCGAAGAGCCAAGCCGACAGCAAGGAGGTCTCATGGCCAACGATCAGGACATCTACCGCCCCTCCGAGGACATCGTCAACGCGTCCCACGTACCCGACTACGATGCGCTTCGTGCGGAGGCGGCGGCGGACCCTGCCGCGTTCTGGGAGCAGCGCGCCCGCGAACTCGACTGGTATCGGCCATGGGACAAAGTACTGGATGACTCCAAGGCGCCTTTCTACAAGTGGTTCGTCGGCGCCAAGACCAACGTCGTGCTCAATGCACTCGACCGCCACCAGAATACGGCCATGCGCAACAAGCTCGCCCTCGTCTGGGAGGGCGAAGACGGCACGCTGCGGACTTTCAGCTACTTCGCACTGAACCGCGAGGTCTGCCAATTCGCCAACATCCTAAAGAGCATGGGCGTACGCAAGGGCGACCGGGTGACGATCTACATGCCGCGCATCCCCGAGTTGATGATGGCCATGCTCGCCTGCGCCAAGATCGGCGCGGTTCACTCGGTGGTATACGGCGGCTTCTCGGTCGAGGCGCTGGCCGAACGGATCGAGGACTCGGAGTCGCGGGTGCTGATCACCGCGGATGGCGGGTTCCTGCGCGGCAAGATCGTCTCCTTGAAGCAGATCGCCGACGAGGCGTTGCGTCGCTGTGGCAGCATCGAGCACGTGGTCGTCGTGCGGCGGACCGGCGAGGCTGTGGCGATGGAGTCGGAGCGTGACTACTTCTACGACGACCTGATGTCGCTGCCCATCTCGCGCGGCGATGGCCAGCGTGCCGCCACCGAGGAGATGGACGCCGAGGACCCACTCTTCCTGCTCTACACTTCCGGCACGACGGGCAAGCCCAAGGCGATTGTCCACACGCACGGCGGCTACCAGGTCGGAATCGCGACGACGCTGAAGTACGCCTTCGACCTGAAGGACGAGGATCGTTGGTGGTGCGCCGCGGACCCGGGCTGGATCACCGGCCACAGCTACATCGTCTACGGGCCGCTCATCTTGGGGGCGACGTCCATCATGTACGAGGGCGCGCCCACGCATCCCTATCCCGACCGCTGGTGGCGGATCGTGGAGAGGTATGGCGTCACCATTCTTTACACGGCACCCACGGCGATCCGTGGCTTGATGCGATTCGGCGAGTCCTGGGTGAACAAGCGTGACACTTCGACGCTGCGCCTGCTGGGTAGCGTGGGCGAGCCGATCAATCCGGAGGCGTGGCGCTGGTATTACGATGTGGTTGGGAAAGGCCGCTGTCCGATCATCGATACCTGGTGGCAGACCGAGACGGGGGCCTTCATGATCACGCCGGTGCCGTCGTTCCCGCTCAAGCCCGGCTCCGGCACGAAGCCGTTCCCGGGCATCGAGGCCGAGGTGCTGGATGAGGACGGCAACCCGGTGAAGCCCGGCGAAGAGGGCAAGCTGGTGATCACGACGCCCTGGCCCTCGATGCTGCGGGGCATCTACAAGGATCCCGACCGCTACGTCGAGCAGTACTGGTCGACCTACCCGGGCAAGTACCTGACCGGTGATTCGGCGAAGATCGACGAGGACGGCTACTTCTGGATCATCGGCCGCATGGACGACGTGATCAAAGTCTCCGGCTACCGTCTCGGCACGGCCGAGATCGAGTCGGCCCTGGTCAGCCACCCGGCGGTGGCGGAGGCCGCCGCGATCGGCATCCCGCACGATGTCCG
>JASFLD010000432.1:0-4385 GCA_050118275.1 Gemmatimonadales bacterium | reverse complement strand
CCGCACGAGGATCCGGACTCCCCTTGGAGCGATAATGATCGGGGAAATCGCTGACGGCGACAAGACGGCTCGAAGGCGAAGCGAGAGTGCACTAGCGGCGACCCTTACCCGCTAGACGATGAAGCGCGACAGCACGAGCTCCCAACCGTGGTCATAACGGGAGCGCATTTTCTCGGCTTGATCGCCGAGCGCCTCCCAGCCGCGGTGCTCGAGCTCGACCCGAGTGCCCCGATCGGAAGCTAGAAAACGGAGCTCCACCTGCTGGGCCGTGTCGGGCTCGCGTCCCGGGTGCCAGGTGAACGCCACGCGATCGGGCGGGTCGTAGTCGATGACAGTGCCCCAGACATGGACCTCGTCGTCGCGGGTGCGCTCGTAAATGCGTCCGCCCCGCCGGGTCTCGAACACCACGGTCTCGGCTTTCGCCTCGCCGACGGAGTGCGTTTTCAACGGCCACCAGGCCGTCATCTCTTCCGTGAAGCGCCGGAAGGCAGCCGCCGGAGGCAGATTGACCTCGATGCATTTTCTCACCGGCTCGAGACGAGTCCGGTTGGGGATACGGTTCATCGTGAATCTCCTCTTCGAGTGGAAGCTTCGGAGACATCGCCGTCTGAGTCGGAGCCGTCCCCCTCGCCCGCGACGCCGGCTTGGAAAGCCGCCAGGACGTCATCCCACAGCGACTCGACGTAGGCCCGAAGCTCCGCTACCCCTTGCGCTCGAAGGCTGTAGATGCGGCGCGCGCCCTGCTTGCGTCGCTCCACGAGCCCGGCTTCGCGCAGCACGCGCAAGTGCTGAGAAACGGCGGGCTGGCTGACCGGCAGCAGAGCGGCCAGCTCGCCGACCGCTCGCGGTCGTTCTCGAATCCGCTCGACGATTGCGCGGCGCGTGGAATCGGCGAGCGCGTTGAGCGGGCTAACATAGGTCATGGCTTATATAAGTATATACTTACCCTATCCGTGTCAAGCCTCGCTCACCAGGAACGACCGACTCGGTAGCTAGACCGAGACTCACGTCGCAACGGTCGCGGCGAGCGCGGCTGGTGCTGGGCTGGGCACCGCGCATCGCAACCGCTCTTGTTCACCATGGCGCGTCTTGAGTAGACTATTTCCGGGCCGCTGCGGGCAGGGTGCGGCTCTCCTTCAGCCCGTCACTCGCAATCGATCGCATTATGAGCTCAGCGAGAACGTGGGTCCTGGCAGCGTGTTTGGGGTCGGCCGTCTGCGTGACCGCCTGTGACGGCGGCGACGCCGCAGTCGACGACTGGGAGAACCCGTCGGTGGTGGGGCGCAACAAGGAACCGCCGCATGTCACCTTCATCCCCTACCCCGACGTTCGTAGCGCCGTCGCCAGTGACCGGATCGACTCACCATTCTACGAGTCGCTGAACGGCAAGTGGAAATTCCACTGGTCGCGGGCGCCGGCGGAACGGCCGGCGCGCTTCTATCGGCCCGGCTACGACGTCGGCGACTGGGATGAGATCGACGTGCCGGGCAACTGGGAGGTGCTCGGCTACGGGATCCCGCTCTACACCGACGTGGCCTACCCGTTTCCGCCCGACCCGCCGCGGGTCCCACACGATTGGAACCCCGTGGGCTCGTACCGCACCACGTTCACCGTGCCCGAGACCTGGAACGACCGTCAGGTCTTCCTGCATTTCGGCGGAATCAAGTCGGCGGGGTACGTCTGGGTGAACGGCGAGTCGGTCGGATACACACAGGGCAGCAAGACGCCGGCGGAGTTCAACATCACCGGGTACCTGCAGGAGGGTGAGAACACGCTGGCGGTGGAAGTCTACCGCTGGAGCGACGGCGCCTACCTGGAAGGCCAGGACTACTGGAAGATCAGCGGAATCGAGCGGGACGTCTACCTCTACTCGACGTCGGACGTGTACATCCGCGATTTCTTCGTCGTCACCGACCTGGACGACGAATACAAGAACGGCGAGTTGGAGCTAACCGTGTCGGTGCGCAACCTCCGGGACGAGCCCGCTGAGACCTACAGCCTTGCATTGGAGCTGTGGAACACACGGGGGCGCCGGGCTCTGAGGCGCCCGTACCGAACCGCGTTCCGGATCGGTCCGCTGGGCGAGCGCGACGTCACGCTTCGCGCTGCAATCTCCGAGCCGAGAAAATGGAGCGCCGAGACTCCGGACCTGTACACGCTGGCGATTCGGCTGCACGACCAGTCCGGGCAGTTGACGGAAGTGGTCTCGACGAAGGTCGGTTTCCGCAAAGTCGAGATCTCCGACGGCCAACTGCGGGTCAACGGCGTGCCGATCACGCTGAAGGGCGTTAACCGACACGAACACGAGCCGAAGACCGGACGTGTGGTGAGCGAGCAGACCATGCTGCGGGACATCGAGTTGATGAAGCAGGCGAACATCAATGCGGTGCGAACCAGCCATTACCCGAACGTGCCGCGCTGGTACGAGCTGACCGACAAGTATGGGCTCTATGTGATCGACGAGGCGAACATCGAGACTCACGGAATGGAGTTCCACCCCGACTCGTCCCTGGCCAACAACCCGGACTGGACCTACGCCTTTCTCGAGCGCACCGTTCGCATGGTGGAACGTGACAAGAACCACCCGTCGATCATCATCTGGTCGTTGGGGAACGAGGCGCGGGATGGCACGAACTTCGAAGTCACGTCCGAGTGGATCCACGCGCGCGATCCATCGCGGCCGGTGCAGTACGAGGAGGCCGGCACACGCCCCCACACCGACATCGTCGCGCCGATGTACGCGCCGATCGAGCGCCTGAAAGAATACGCCAGCGAGCCACGCGACCGGCCCCTCATCCTCTGCGAGTACGCCCATGCCATGGGCAACAGCGTGGGTAACTTGCAGGACTACTGGGATGTGATCGACGCCTACCCGCAACTGCAAGGCGGCTTCATCTGGGATTGGGTCGACCAGGGACTCTACGCCGTGAACGACGATGGCGAGGAGTACTGGGCCTACGGCGGCGATTTCGGATCCGCGGATGTCCCCAGCGACGGCAACTTCCTGATCAACGGCTTGGTTTCGCCGGACCGCCAGCCGAACCCGCACTACTGGGAAGTGCGCAAGGTCTACCAGTCCATAAAGACGCATCCCGTCGATCTGGCGGCCGGGACGATCCGCATCGTGAACCGGTACGACTTCACCGACCTGCGCGAGTTCCGGCTGCGCTGGAAGGTCATGGCGGACGGCGAGCCGATCGCATCGCGTAGCCTCTGGGACCTGCAGCTGCCGCCGCACGACTCGATGGAAGTGACATTGCCGCTACCGCGCATCCGGCCCAGGCCCGGAGCCGAGTACTTCCTCGACGTCGAGTACGAACGGAAGTTCGACGCGCCCTTCCTGCCCGCCGGTCACCGCGTGGCGTGGGACCAGTTCCCGCTTCCCATCGCAGCCCCAGCGCCGTTGGTTGACATCGCGCGGATACCGCCCGTGGAGCTGGAGAACGCCGATTCCAGCATCATCGAAGTGGTCGGCGGCGAGTTCAAGATCCGCTTCGACCGCGCCAGCGGTACGATGACGCAGTTCACATACCGGAACACCGACCTGCTGCTCGGTGGCCCGCAGCCCAACTTCTGGCGGGCGCCCACCGACAACGACTTCGGCAACGGCATGCCGGCCCGCCAGGCCGTCTGGCGCCAGGCCGGAGCGAACAGGATCGTGCAATCAGTCGAAGCGCGCCGTATCGATGCTGGGTTGGTGGAAATCGAAGTCGATGCCGCGATACCGGCCGGCAATTCGCACTATCGCACGACCTACTCGGTCTACGGCAGCGGCGACGTCATTGTTCACAACCGCTTCGCCGTGGGCGATTCGATCCTACCCGACCTGCCGCGCTTCGGCACGACCCTGACTCTCCCAGCCGCGTTCGACAGCGTCGCCTGGTATGGACGTGGTCCGCAAGAGAGCTACTGGGACCGGAAGAGCGGTGCGGCGGTGGGCGTGTACCGTGGCACCGTCATGGAGCAATACTTCCCTTACATCCGCCCCCAGGAGAACGGCAACAAGACCGATGTGCGCTGGGTCGCGCTCTGGAACGGCGACGGAGTCGGACTGCTGGCCGTGGGGATGCCGTTGCTCAGCGTCAGCGCCCACAACTTCACCATCGACGACCTCGACGAGGGAACCGAGAAGCATAACCGCCACACCTACGATCTCGAGCGGCGCGATCTCGTCACGCTGAACCTGGACTGGAAGCAGATGGGAGTCGGCGGCGACAACAGCTGGGGAGCGCGCCCGCATCCCGAGTACACGCTCCCGGCCCAGGACTACGAATACAGCTTCCGGCTGCGTCCGTTCTGGCGCGGAGTCGAATCTCCGATGGCGCTCAGCAAGCTCCGCTTCGAGCGCGAACGGTAGGTAGATCTCTCGGCCTCAGAACCCGACG
>JASFLD010000431.1:0-4388 GCA_050118275.1 Gemmatimonadales bacterium | reverse complement strand
TAGCTTGGAAAGGCCCGCGAACCGCTAACCTCCACGTCGGTCGATCGATATGCCTGGCGCGCTCGCTCGAAGGTCGATGGCCCTGCGGAGAGGCATCGACTCGGAATTCGACACCGTAAGTGTCGGTCCGGGCGTGGGGTTCCAAGTCGGAGGTCGTGTTCGCTGTAACCCTCCACTGTGTGAAGCTGAGATGAATAAAGTACCGCTGCTGTTGGTGTCACTGGGGACGTTGGTGAGTCTGTGGGCGTGTCAGGCGCACCGGCCCGACGCGTCCGCCAGGGAAGGTGAGCTGCAGGCGCTTCGAGCGATCCTCGAGAGCGATCGTCGGGCCCATCTCGAGACCGATGCTCGGCGGCTGGCCTCCAACCTGGCCGATACGCTGGTCGATGTTGCCGACGGAGAGATCGCACACAAGCGGCGTGCGGATGTCGAGGAGTCCTTTACAGAATATTTTGAGGGCGCCGATTACCAGGCTTGGGATGACATGGCGCCTCCGATCATCCGGATTTCCGACGACCTCAGCATGGCGTGGGTGGCCCGGCAGGTGAGCGTCGAACGGGACGAGCCCGACGGCCAGGGCGGGATGCGACGGACGCGGTTCGTGGCCGCCTGGATCGCGACGTACGAGAAGCGGACCGGGGCCTGGAAGATGACGGCGGTGGCATCCACCTTCGCGCCTCGCACCGATCGTTAGACGCTCGTTCCACAGACGCCAACAGAACGTGTCTCGCTACCCCGATGTCCCGCCGGCCGTGCGGATGCTGTACAGCGCAGTGAAGCCCAGTCGCTGAAAGAAGACGTCGCGGAAGCCTGTCTCGCTGCGCGACCACTCGCCGCGCAGTCGGACTACGTTTCCGCTGGCCAGTGGGCGCGTCAGCTGCAGGACGACCAGCGAGCCCGTGTCCTGATCGGAGGGCGCGACCCGTGCGTCGCTGGGCCCCGGGTTCTGGTAGCTCTTGCGGGCGAAAGCCGCGTACAGCTGAGCCGAACCGCTCCCCATCGGCAACGAGAGCATCAGGGCGCCGCGTTGCGAGTCGAAGTCGAATCCGGGCAAGCTGGAGTTGTTCCATGCCACCCCTGCCGAGACTTGCACCAGCAGGGCACCCACCGCCGTCCAATCGAATCGCAGCTCCGAGCGCGAATCGCCGCGATCGAGCGCGCCCGCGTCGACGAAACCGTACGAGCCCATTGCAGCCGAGAGCCGCAACATACCGGAGGCCAGTGGATGCAATAGGCCCAGCGAACCCTCGGCGCCATTTCGGTTCAAGACCCTCCATTCGTTGGGGCCGTAGCGGACCAGGCCGGCGTTACCCTGACCTTCCAACTCCCAGCGCCCCAGCAGACGAAGGGCGAGCCGGCCGCCGAACCACGACTCGAAACGGGTGGGCTCGAGGTAGGCCGGTAGCGCCGGCGTCTCCGACAGCAGGCGCCCCTTCTGCTGCGCCGTCGCTTGCCAACGAAGCCGCCGCGTCGCCGACGTAGACGCCAGGGTCTCCGTGACCTCGGCCGCCAGCTCTTCCGAGGCCGTGTACTGGAAAGCGAAGGCGCGCATACCGCCGCGTGGCTCGATGGCCACCGCCACATTGTCACCCAAGCGGTCGGTCCAGAGCAGCGATCCGCTGGCCTTGCCGGCCAAGGCGCTGACGTTGCCCTCGTCGCTCTGGAAGACGACGTACTCGGGCCCGATCGAGAAGTCGTGCCGTGCTGTCTGGGCGGCGAGCTGGCTGGTCAGTCCCAGAACGAGTACCGCCCCGAGCGTGAATGAACGCCTCATCTCGCCCTCCCCGTTGCCTCTCGCAGCTCCGCCGCGCTTTGCTCCAGCGCTTCCGCGTGGCCGAGCAGTTCTCGTTGCAGTCGGTCCAGCGAGGCTGCCGTCACCGGGAGTGGCTGGCCGTCGCTGATGCCGATGGCCACGCCGACGGCTGGATCGATGGCGATCGGCACATCGCCGGGCACGATGGGAGGTGCGACGGCGCAGGAGGCGGGACAATCCGCGCCCGGCGTGATCGTCGGGTCAATGCCGTCGGTGCCGGCCTCGGCGGATGGCGGAATTCCCGCCTCGTCGAACAGGCGAATTTCGGCGATCAGCAACCGCATCTCTTCGTGGAGCGACGCCAGGCGAATCAGACGATCCCGCTCTTCGACGACGATTCCGGCCGCGCTTCGCAGGCGGGCGGCACAGCCGCACAGCGAGTCGGCCCTGGTCGACGCTGCGTAGATATCATCGTCGGGATCGACGGTAACGTTCGGAATCCCTGACGACGCCGCTGGCCGTCGGATGCCCTCGAGCTCGCTTTCGACGCCGCGGGCCTGCTCCAGCAACTCCAGCCGCCGCTCTTCCGTCGCGTTCGAGGCTTCGGCTTGTAGCCGCGCCAGTTTGGTCTCGAGCGCCGCCCGTAGCTCGGCGCATGCGTGGGCGGCGGCGGCAACCGCGTCGGCCAGCTGGTGATTGAGGAGCGCCACGCTGTCGGCGGCGTACTGGGCTTCACCCAGGGCGAGGCTCAACGCATCGTCGCCGCGCTCGCGCGCTTCGGTGATATCCTGGCACAGCGAGCTCATCCAGGCGAACGTGCGGTCGCGCTCCGCGGCCAGCGCCGTGACCTGGCGCGACGTGAGGGCCTGGTTGAGACGCAGGGTGTACAGTTCGGGCGCTTGCGCCCGAGCAAGCGGGGCCGTCAGTAGAATGGCGACGGCAGCCGCGAGCGGTAGCAGGTATCGCATGGCTAGCTCGGCTCCCGTGCTTCCGGGGTCACGCGTATGTGGTTGGGGCGATCGGTTAAGAAAGGCGACCTGTTGTCGACAATATACACCCGAAATCGTCTGGCGCTCTACACGCCAACGAGCGCGGGGTCGGACGACGACATCACGATCCCACCCACGCCGCTGGTCCCAACTGGGTGAGCCTTCTGCAGCAAGTTGTGTCTCTGTCGCGCGGGGCACACTACGTACAAACCACTACAACGTCGAGATCTTACGGAAGAGGCGGGGAAGGGCGCGACCCGTTGTCGACAACTGCTCCGAGAGACCGGTATCGCGCCTTCGCAGATCGGAGCACGACCACGGGATTCAGCGAGGCCGCCCGCGGCGCCGGGAGATCGCGTGCAGCCACCACCGCGAGGCCGCCGACAGCGCAGCGGGCTCACCGTCGAGGACGGTAGGTTGCACAGGGATCAAATGACCCAGAGCGGGATGTCTGACTACGACCACGCCGCCGCCCTCATCCCGTTGCGGACGAAAACCGGGCGGACTGAACCAAGCCTGAGCCGGCGTCGTGGCCCTGCACACGGGCATGGAATTCGCAACACACCCGCGGTGGCCACTGAGCGGCTGATCTTCTACATCACGCGATAGGAGTTCTCGGTATGGATACCCGAGGTAACGGTTCCATCGATCACCTGTCTCCGCGCTGGCGGTGGAGTGTCCTCGCTATCCTAGTGGTCGAGTTCGCCGCGCTCATCTGGATCGCGACCAGCACCTACAGGGCGAGCGTCGGGCCGCCGATCCCCAATCGCGTCATCGACGATGCCGGCGCCGTCGTCTTCACGGGCTCGGACATCCGGGCGGGCCAGCAGGTCTTCCTGAAGCACGCGTTGATGAACAATGGGACGGTCTGGGGACATGGTGCCTATCTGGGTCCCGATTTCTCGGCGGAGAGTTTGCACCGACTGGCGCTCACGGTCACCGACCGATTGGCACTGCAGCAGTATGCTCGGCCGGCCGACGACCTGACCGACGTGGAGCGCGAGGCGCTGCGTCCGCGCGTGCGCGCATTCCTGGCGGAGAATCGCTATGATGCTGCGACCGGTAACCTGCGCTTCCGGCCGCCGGAGGTGGACGCGCACCGGCAGCAGCTCTCACACTGGGCCGACTATTTCGACGGCTCGGCGGCCAGTCGCGGATTGGCGGCGAAGACGATTCATGATCGGGAGGAGCTGCGCCAGCTCACCTCCTATTTCACCTGGACGGCATGGGCGGCGGCGGCGCATATCCCCGGTAAGTCGTATTCGTACACGAACAACTTTCCCTACGACCCAGCGGTCGGGAACGGCCCCTCCAGCGCAGCGGTGCTCTGGAGCGCGCTCAGCCTGATCGCCCTGTTGGCCGGGACTGCTGTGATTCTGCTGGCATTCGGCCGCTTCCGCTTTCTGGGCTGGCACGGGACGCGGTCCGCGACGCCCCCGCAGATGTTGCCGGGCCCCACGACCGCCAGCCAGCGCTCGACGTTGAAGTTCTTCGTGGTGGTGGCCGTGCTCTTGCTGATGCAGGTGCTGGTGGGCGGCGCGATGGCCCACTACCTGGCGGAGCCCGGCGGTTTCTTCGGCATCGACCTGGCCGAGGTGCTCCCGACCAACATCCTGCGCAGCTGGCACCTGCAGACCGGGATCCTC
>JASFLD010000430.1:0-4395 GCA_050118275.1 Gemmatimonadales bacterium | reverse complement strand
CGGCTCGCCACCATCGTCAACGGCGCGCCCGATGCGCTGGAGTACATCATCGAAGGCGAGGTCACCGAGCCCGACGAACTCGTACCGGTCGGTGGGACGCCCGGAGGCTATCCAGATAACGACTACGGGTGGACGTCACGGGACGGCTGCAAGTTGGAGCCGATTCCCGACCCACCGCCCAACCCCTGGTACTTGGGGGCGATGACGGCGAGCTCGGACGGGCGCATCACGGCCGACTACTGCATGGGCAGCCCGTGGCTATGGTACACCGGCACGGTGAACGTGCCGGACTCGTCGGTCGTGGCGCCCAACGAGCTGCGTCTCGGCGTCACGCCGGAGTACCAGTACAACTATGTCGTGGTCTATAAGGGCGAGCCGCCAAATCTCGGGGACCCCATCATTCGCATTCAGATCGGCGTTGACCTCGACACCAACGGCAATCCGCTGCCCAACGGGTTTGCTCCCTTCCCCGTCGCCGCAGATCGCGAAGCCGCGCTCACACTGCCCAACGTGCAGGCGGCGCCCAGCCGGATCCGCTTCGAAATGCGCGACCTCAAGCCACTGGAGGGCGGAACCGATTACGAAGTCTGGCTGGTCAACCAGGAAGACGGGAGCACCGCTCCCGCGACAGCCAGGTACTTCACCATCGAGACCATCATCGAGACCGACGAGCTGGGTCAGCAGATCGAGGTCGATGTGCCCAGCGCCGATACGGTCGAAACCGCGACCTTTGCAGGCGTGCCCGAATCCAACATTCGTCACGCTTTCATCGTCAACAACCGCTCGCTCGGCGGCCCGACGCTCGGCGAGTTCACCCATGTTGCGCTGGCGAAGCCCGGAACCTCGGGCGCCCTCACCGAGCCTGTCATGTGGGGCCAGTACCTCGACCAGGGCGGCACTCCCGGCGACCCGTCTGACGACATCTTCATCACGTCGGACGACTTGAAGTTCGGCGAGCTGGACCTGACCGACGTTCCCGATTCCAGAACGTTCCGCGGGGCCGGCTCGGGTGACGGCCTGATCTGGGAAAACGAGTTGGCCATCCAGTTCCGGCGTCTGAGGCGTCCACCGCCGGGCTACATATACCAGGTCTGGCTAACCGGTGAGTCCGCCAACACGCTGCCGCTGGGCTCGATCACGGGACCCAAGTCTGCTGGGTACATGGACATCGACGATGCCGACGAGGTCGTGCACCCAGGGTTCATGACCAACACCGAAATAGTACAGGCGGCAAAAGTCGTTTCGGTCGAGTCGATCGACCTGTCTCAGTACGAGATGATCATGCTCACGCTCGAGCCGAAGGCCGGAGTGGAGGGCATGGGACCGACGCTCACCCTCTCCGGCGCGCTGCCGGCCATTAACCAGTGAACTTACGCAGGGCGGAAACGCTCCTGCGGCGCGAAAAGCCCCGGTGCTCGATCGAGCACCGGGGCTTCGCCGTTCCAAGCACGCTTTACCGCAGCCATTGCCCCACTGGAAGGACCGATCTTCTTGACATCTCGCTGGTGAGCGCCTAGATAGGGGTCATCATACACTTTTCGGACGGCCCATAGGCCCTCGCCTGACGTTGGCTGGTTCTGCCACAACGGGAGTGCGGATGGCATTACGCTTTGTCAGCTACATACAGAGCAGCACACTCAGCACCGCCTGGACCGGAGAATCGAGCCAACCCTCTTTTCACCACCCGGCCTGCGTAGACCCTGACGAACGTCCCGCATCTTCGCGCCACAACGGCGACGGACGGGACTTCCGCGCGCCAAGGCAGAGCTTCCAGCATCCATCGGTCTCTGCCTCCGGACGCGGGTCTACCGGCCCATCTCCACTTCTCCCGCCGCTGACGCTGTGGGGCGATCGCGGTCAAATGGGAGACTCACGCCGGAGGCCCAGATGAGGTTACTCGACACCTCTCGTGCCGCGCCGCTAATCGCCCTCTGCGCATTTCTCCTGCTTCCAGGGCAGGTTGCGGCGCAGCAAGCCCAGACCTATACGATCCAGGGAACGGTATACGACGCGGTCTCTCAGCGGCCCATGGCCGACGTCGCCGTGTCCCTGGCCGGAACATCGATAGGCACCCTAACCAATGCCGAGGGCCGCTACTTCTTCCGCGCCTCGGTGACCCCAGGCACGTACAGGCTCGAATTCAGCTTCATCGGTCGCCGCAAGGAGACGCGCGAGATCGTACTCGGACAGGCCATGACCGTGAATGTCGACCGTGTCTCGATGACCGAGACCGCCATACAGCTGGAGGAGATCGTCGTTAGCGCGCCGGGCGTAGAAACGCAGCGCAGCACGCTCGGCAACACGATCGAGAGCGTCTCCGGCGCGGAGGTCAGCGAGACGGGGAGCGCCAGCTCGATCGACGTGGCGCTTCAGGGTAAGGTCACTGGTGCCTGGATATCCGAGAACACCGGTCAACCCGGCGGGGGTGTGAGTGTCCGGCTTCGCGGCACCAGCACGATCCTCGGCGGCGCCGAGCCACTGTACGTCGTGGACGGCGTGATCGTCGACAACAACACCGAAGGCCTCATCTCGCTGTCATCGAACGCCGGACGCGGGGGCGCCGCGATGAGCAACGCCCTCGGCGACCTCGCACCCGAGGACATCGATCGAATCGAGGTCCTCAAAGGACCAGCCGCCGCGGCTCTCTACGGCTCGCGATCCAACAACGGCGTCGTCCAGATCTTCACCAAGCGGGGACGCCAGGGTCGTCCTCGAATCACCGTGCGCGCCGAGATGTTGATCAACTCGTCGCCGGACAGGTACGACCTCAACATGTCTCCCTTCGCCGGCACAGCCGACGTCAACTACGGCCTCGCGGACTCAGTCGGCCAGCCGGTCGAGCGCTACGATCTCCAAGACTCGGTCTTCCACACCGGTGTAGGGGTCAACACCTACGTGTCCGTCGCCGGTGGAACCGAGGAAACGAGCTATTTCGTTTCCGGCAGCTTCCGAAACGAGGATGGCGTCCAGCGGTCGACCAATGCCGAGCGGACGTCGGTGCGTGCCAGCCTCACCCAACGCCTCTCACCAGCGCTGGACATCACCGCTACCGGCAACTTTATCGACAACAGCCAAAAGCTGGTCCCCGAAGGCGAGCAGTCCCAGGGTACCCTCACCGGCGTACTGTTCGGGGCCCCCACCAGCTTCGACCCGTTCTTCGACCCGGAGACCGGCCGCTACCCGTACACGCCGATCCTCAGCGTGAACGCGCTGGACGTGATCAACAACTGGAACGCTGGCCGGGATGTCACCCGCTTCTCCGGCAGTATCCAGGCAACCCTCAGGCCCTTCGATAACGCCTCGATCCGCTATCTGTTCGGTATCGACGATTACACCGAATCGAACGTCTACTTCCAGCCACCTTTGTCGCGTCCCGGGTACACCGGCAGCGTCCAGAACCCGATAGCGCAATCGCGGCAGTTCAACAACGACCTGGTCGCCGACTATCTGGCCCAACTGAGCCCCAGCATCGGGCTGACCAGTACCGCCGGGTTCCGCTACACTTCTGACCGCGATGAAGTGGTCCGCGCTTCGGCGAACGATTTGCCACCAGGCCAGGACCTGGTCTCCGGCGCGACCCAATTCGCGTCCCAGTCGATCACCGAGTATCGCACCGTTGGCGGGTTCCTCGAGGAGCGACTCGGCCTCAGCGAGCGACTCTTCATCACCGCCGGGCTCAACCTGGAAGCTTCTTCCGCCTTCGGCAAAGACCAGCGGTGGCAGTGGTTTCCCAGGCTTGGTGCCTCCTACCTCCTGCACCAGGAGCCATTCTGGCAGGAAGGCGGGCTCGGCAACCTGTTCAGTACCATGCGCCTGCGCGCCGCCTACGGCGAGACCGGCGGGCAGCCGCCCGGTATCTACTCGCGGTTCGAGAACTATGTCGATGTGGCCTACGCCGGTAAGGCCGGGCTGATCGCCAGCACGACGGCCGGCAATCCCGACCTCAAGCCCGAGCGCGAGAGGGAGTACGAATTCGGGTTCGACGTCGGCATGTTCAGCGACCGCCTCGTGACCGAGTTCAGCTACTACAATCAGAGGACCAAAGATCTCGTGCTGCCGGTGCCGCTGCCGCCCAGCAGAGGAGCGCAACAGCAACTGCAGAACATCGGCGTGGTGACCAACAAGGGGTGGGAGTTGGCAGTGAACACGGTCAATTTCAATCGACCCAGCTTCACCTGGCGCAGCCGCCTTTCCATGTTCGGCAACAAGTCGAAGGTTGAGAGCCTCGTCACGGCCAGCGACACGCTGACCTTCGGCTACTTGAACAGCGTCATCGAAGGTCAACCGGTCGGAGTCTTCTACGGCTGGTACTACGAGCGTGATGATGATGGAAACATCGTCATCGACCCCGCGACCGGCCTCGGAGCGCGGGCGACGGACGCAGATGGCACCGCG
>JASFLD010000429.1:0-4396 GCA_050118275.1 Gemmatimonadales bacterium | reverse complement strand
CACTCGGAGCATGTGATGCCCCGGGGAGATACGCTGTTCGTCAACTCCTTCGAAGCTGGTGCCAGCTTCCTGATCGACCTCTCGAACCCCCTCGACCCGAAGGTGGCGGGCGCATTCCGCGAGAAGCAGGACTACACCTACCCGCACACGTTCGAGCGGCTGCCCAACGGGAACGTTCTGGCCACCTTCCAGACGAAGGGAGAAGGCAATCGCGCCGCGGGCGGCCTGGTAGAACTGGACCCTTCGGGCAACCTAGTCCGAGCTTCGGATGCGGCGGACCCTGCGGACCCGGAGTTGCGGGCTTACAGCGTGACCCCCATACCGGCGATCGACCGAGCGGTGAGCACGACCTCTGACATGTGGGGTGTAGCGCAGGGAACCTCGTTCCAAGTCTGGCGACTGTCGGATCTGACGCTTCTCCAGACTGTCCGCCTTCCCGAAGGACCGCTTGGGTACGAGCACCGCGACCCGGCGGAAGTCCGTCTACTGCCGGACAGCGCCACCGCCATCATGACGACCTTCACTTGCGCGATGTACCTGCTGCACGACCTCGAGACCGACGAGCCGTGGGCCGAGCTCATACACGTCTTGCCATGGGAGACGTATGACACGGACGAGTGTGGGATCCCGCTGACCCGGGGGCGTTTCTGGGTGCAGACTTACGCGAGCTCCAACGGCTCGTCGCTTATCTCGATGGACATCTCTGATCCGTCTAATCCCATCGTGCTGGATGAGTTGACGTTGGCTGAGGCCTGGTGGCCGCATTGGATCTCGATGGAGCCTGAAGGGAACCGGATCGTCGTGACGTCCGGCCCCGGAGCAACGCAGTACCGGCTGCTGATCGTCGATCTAGATCCTGCGACGGGGCAGCTCGAGCTGGACTCCACGTTCGGCGATCCCGGCTCGGGGGAGCCGGGGGTGCGCTTCGACCGCACCATATGGCCACACGGCGCCGCGGGTCCAGCCCGACCTCACGGAGCGGTATTTTCGAGAGTCGAGGAGTGACAGCGCTGTATGAGGGCGCGCGAGTACGGGGCGTCGGGACCGCTGGTGCTGGTCTTGCACGGGGGGCCTGGCGCTCCAGGCCACATGGCTCCGGTCGCGCGCGGGTTAGCCGGGTCGTTCCGCGTTCTAGAGCCGTGGCAGCGCGCCAGCGGCGGCGTGCCGCTGAGCGTGGCGCGTCACATCGAGGACTTGCACGATCTGGTGACAAGCCGCCGCGGGCGGCAGCCTCCGGCGCTTGTCGGTTCGTCGTGGGGCGCGATGCTAGCGCTCGCCTATGCGGCGGCGTATCCTGACGAAGCGGGTCCCCTGGCTCTCGTGGGTTGCGGCACGTTCGACTTGGCGGCCCGAAAGCGGTTGCACGCGACGGTCGAGAGTCGTATGCCCATCACCGTGCGAGAGCGCATCGAACGGTTGACAGTCGATGTTCCGGATCCGGATGAGCGGTTGAGGATCAAGGGTGATCTGTTGCTGCCGCTGTACTCGTACGATCTCGTGACAACTGAGACCGAAACGGAAACAGTCGACGCTCGCGCGCACGAAGAGACGTGGGCAGACATGCTCTGTCTGCAGGCGGACGGCACGTATCCCGCAGCTTTCGCTGCCATCACGGTGCCGGTCATCATGTTGCACGGTGCACAGGACCCGCATCCGGGGCGGATGACCCGGGCTGCCTTGCAAGCTCACCTCCCACAGCTCGAGTACAAGGAGTGGAGACGGTGCGGCCATTACCCGTGGCTCGAGAAGCACGTCCGCGGGGAGTTCTTCGCCGCGCTTCGTAACTGGCTCGATCGTCGTCTCGATGCGGTAAGGTTTCCAGCCTGCTGAGCCCTCCGGCGAGGCACTGGCAGGGTGAGCGCCGGGCACAAGGCAAGCGCGCCTTTGCATTCAAGCGGGTTGGGACCCATCATCGGTAGACACTTCAGTGCGGCCGACTCCTGACTGAGACGGTCGATGACATCTCCCTGGTCGCGGCTGCAACAGTCGACTCAGTTGTCTGGCAGTGGTCGATCCGGACGAGTTTGGAGATGGGTGCCTCAGGGTGGACGCAAGATGGCGGTAGTCAACCCTTGTTCGAGCGTATGAACGCTGCAGTCATCACCCTGCTGGGGATTGTCGGGCTGGGTGCCGCGAGCGTCGCAGTACTTCGCGTGGCATCCCGTCATCGCGCCACGGCTTGTCCCCCGTGGCTGATCCCTTTGTTGGAGAATCCATACATGAACGCGCTGGCCGGCAGTCGATTGCTGCTCGACCGGGCCAGAGTGGAATCGGGGATGTCGGTGATCGACGTGGGATCGGGTCCGGGTCGCCTCACGATTCCGGCGGCAGCGCGAGTGGGGCGTGAGGGTCGTGTCGTAGCCCTCGATCTTCAGGCGGCGATGATTCGACGGCTGGAAGAACGGATTGCCGAGCGCGGGATCGACAACGTCGAGCTCATCCTTGCGGGTGCGGGTAACGGCCGGATGCCTCGAGGCGCATTCGACAGGGCGTTCTTGGTGACCGTGCTGGGGGAGATAGTCGACCAGGCTGCGGCGCTGCAGGAGATCTACGCAGCGCTCAGGCCGGGAGGCATCCTGTCGGTCACCGAGGTCTTGCCGGATCCTCATTTTCAGTCGCGTCCGCGAGTCCGACGACTTGCCGAGGCGGCGGGTTTCGAGTTCGAGCAAGTGATGGGAACGTGGTACGCGTTTACGATGAACCTGAGGAAGCCGGGCGCCTCGGGATGAGCAGGAAGGTGCGCAGGGGCGGCATGGAGGCATGGAACATCAACCGCCCGATGTACGTCGTGGATATCGATAAGCCGATGGCGGAGCTGTATTTCGTCTTTCAGCTGAACGAGGACAACCTCTATACGGACCAGGTGAAACAGGATGTGCTGGTACTAGCGTCACGCGAGTACCACTCAATTCCGAATCGACTGCATGAAGAGCAACCACGGCACCTGACCCCTGCAAGGTCGGTCACCGACCGGGTGCTCACCAAGGAGGAGCACGCGCAGAATCACTGTCAGATCGGCAACATTGGCCGTGCCCTCGAGGTAATGCGAAATGGACCGAGCAGAGGACGGGTTCGGGGAAGCGACGGCTTCCGGTGACCAGATCTCTCGCATGTTGAGAACACGCCTGGCGGCGACGACTGACGATCGATATCGGGCTGAGGGCTACTCCGGTTACGCTTGCGGCGGAGCTCTCAATCTGGTGCACCTCGCGAGAACGGAGCGCCATCACCATGATCAAGTTGGAACAGCGGGAAGATATGCGGCCGGTTTGTCCACACTGCACGAACGAGCTTCGGAGCATGTGGTTTCAGGAGCTGAAGGGTCGCTTTGGGAAGCGGTACGTCTACTTCTGTGGCACGTGTCGTAAGGTCCTCGGCGTATCGCATCGCAAGGGTTTCTGGATGGGTTAGCGGTTGCTTAGCCTCCGTCGCTGACCTGTGGCGCGTACGAGTGCAAGGGATCTTGGTCCGATCCCGAGGGGAGCGGGTGATAGCCAGGCCATTGCGGACGAAGCTGAGAGAAGCCAGGGACGTTCTGGCGCGTGAGCTGAGGGTCTACCAACTGATCCTGAAGCACGAGCGGACGCCCCGGATCACGCGTTGGTTGCTCGGCGCCGCCATAGCCTATGCTCTGAGCCCGATCGACCTGATACCGGACTGGATCCCGATAATCGGGCACCTGGACGACGTTCTCATCGTTCCGTTGATGGTGTGGCTGAGCTTGCGGTTCGTCCCAGCGGAAGTCGTCAGCGAGTGCCGGGCTCGGGCGGGGGAGTCGGATGGCGACGGTTAAAGCGAGCCGACGCGGTCCTGTGTGGATGAGTACCGCGAGCGTTGCGGTGTGCACCATAGGTGGCGTTGGTAATCGGACAGCGAACGCGAGGTTGAGGCGATGGACTCACGGATTTGCGATCTAGAGCGACGGATCGTGGCCTTGGAGCGGCGGAGTCGACGCTGGAAGGTCCTCGGCCCGGGCTGCCTGGTCATCGTGTCAATTTGGACATGCTATCCAGGCGCGGTAAGGGAAGGGGTGGTTGCACGCGGCTTCACGCTGGTCGACGCCAGCGGCCGGGCCCAAGCCGAACTCAGGATGACCGAGGAAGGGCCGGGACTGTATCTCCTGGATGCCCAGGGTACGGCGCGTGCGTCGTTGGTCCATAACAGGGAGGAGACGGCGCTATACCTGCGGGATGCGGCCGACCAGATACGAATCGGCGTGGCGCAGTTCGCGCATGGAGGTGGGGGTGTGGCATTGCATGGCAAAGCCGCCAGGGGAGCGGCTGTTCTCTATTTCAAGGAGCAGGGCAGCTTGACCTTTTACGACGTCGAGGGCAATGTCGTCACGCGAATACCAAGCGATCGGTGACTGCCCGATTTCAAACCCTGCCAGAACTGA
>JASFLD010000428.1:0-4396 GCA_050118275.1 Gemmatimonadales bacterium | reverse complement strand
CACAAGCTGGCCCCGTGTATCGCCGCCGGTTGTACCATCGTGCTGAAACCGCCGCAGCAGTCGCCCATCACGAACCTGAAGTTGGCGGAGATCTGCTTCGAGGCCGGTCTCCCGCCCAAGGCGCTCAGCGTGGTGCACAGCGCGGTGGATGTGGCCGAGCCGCTGGTGAGGGATGAGCGGTTCAAGCTGTTATCGTTCACCGGTTCGGCGGCCGTCGGCTGGCATCTGAAGTCGATCGCCGGCAAGAAACGGGTGGTGCTGGAACTGGGTGGCAACGCCGGCGCCATCGTGCATGCCGATGCCGATGTGGATTGGGCGGCCGAGCGCGTCGCGGCGGGCGGCTACGGCTATGCCGGGCAGAGTTGCATCAGCGTGCAACGCGTGTTCGTTCAGCGCTCGATCTACGAGGAGTTCTGCGAGAAGTTGGTCGGTCGTGTCGAGCGGCTGAAGGTCGGCGACCCAATGAGCGGGGACACCGATGTCGGCCCGCTGATCGAGGAGCGCCACGCGGAGCGGGTGATGGACTGGATCGCCGAGGCCGAGCGGGCCGGCGCCCGGGTCCTGAGCGGCAATCGGCGGGACGGTGGACTGGTCTGGCCAACCGTGCTGGCCGACACGCAGCCCGACATGAAGGTCGAGTGCGAGGAGGTCTTCGGGCCGGTCGTCAGCGTGCGACGCTACGACGACTTCAAGGCGGCGGTGAAGATCGTGAACGACTCGGTGTACGGCTTACAGAGCGGCGTCTTCACGCACGACATCCGGTTGATCGACTACGCCTACCAGAGCCTGGACGTGGGCGGCGTGATCGTCAACGACTTCCCGACGTTCAGGATCGACAATATGCCCTACGGCGGCGTGAAGAGCTCGGGCTTGGGCCGGGAGGGCGTGCTGAGCAGCATCCACGAGATGACCGAGCTCAAGATGCTGATCATCGACAGACGACACTAGCTGAACTTCCAATTTCGAACACCGAACACGGAATACCGAACGAACACCGAACACCGAACACCCAATACTGAGTTGAGCATTGGATGTTCGGTGTTCGATATTGGATATTCCGTCACGATTTCCGCGCGATCAATCGGGCCAGCCCTCGCTCGCCTTCGCGCCGCTCGAATACGCCCTCCTCGTACAATAGAAAGCGGAAATCGGCGAACTCGCGTGCCACTTCGCCCCGCTCCAGCGCGTAGGCGCGGCGGATGTCGCCGCCCAACACCTCGATCTCGTCGACGTTGTAGGTCTCGAGCAGCAATAGGCCTCCGGCCTTCAGCGAGCGGCGGAACTCTGGGAACAGCGGGCGCAGCAGGAAGCGGCTGTTGACGATCAGGTCGAAGGCTTCGGCCGGGAAGGCGAAGCGCTCCAGGTCGGCGTGTACCGGATGAACGTCGAGCGACTGGCTCCGGGCGCGCCGGGCCAGCCGGCGCAGGCCCTCCCACGAGACATCCACGGCCACGACACTGAAGCCGCGCCGCGCCAGGAACAGCGCGTTGCGTCCGGCACCGCAGGCCACATCGAGCGCGAGGCCTGGCGGTTCGAGCCAGGCCTCGGCGTCCTTCAGGATCGTCGCGGGCTCGTCGATGTCGGCCCAATCGCCGTCGCGATAGCGCTCGTCCCAACGCGCCCGATCCGTCTCGCTCATCCTGGCGCTATGCCGGGCCTCCGGCTAGTAGACCTCGGTCTTGCGCGGACCGCTGGACTGTTTCTGCGGCAGGATGTCCTTGAAATGCCAGCCGCCCCGCTCGCCAAACCCGCGCGAGCGGCGCGCAAAGTCGAACACCTTTCCGTCGCCCAGCTCCGTGTTCTCCCTCACCAGGGTGACGGCTACGCCCTCGAGCCTCGTCGGGTCCAGGTTCATCGCCTCGCAAACGCGCTCGACGGCGCAAGCGAAGTCCGGCGCCACGACCTTGGCGTGGAACTGTTCCGCCGAACCCAAATACTGCTTGCCACGGAAGATCACACGGAAGAGGTGACGGTTGGACCCGCTCTTCTCCCTGCAGGTGACCGGCCTTGCCATCGCTCTCTTGGCCTTCTCGGCCATCGTCTTCTTTGCCATCACGTATTCGTCTGTCGAGCCGGATCGAGCACTCTGTCGGCCTCGGCGGCGTCCATCAGCCCTTCCTCGATCACCAGCTCGCGTATCGTCTTGTTCTTGATCAGGGCGTCCTTCGCTACCTTGGCCGCCTTGTCGTAGCCGATGATCGGCGCCAGCGCTGTGGCCAGGGCGGGGCTGCGCTCCGCGTAGGTGCGGCAACGCTCGCGGTCGGCCTCGATGCCGGATATACAGCGATCCACGAAGATGTGGATCACATTAGCTAAGATATCAATAGACTGCAGCAAGTTGAAGGTCATGACCGGGATCATGACGTTCAGCTCGAAGTTGTCGGACTGACCGCCGATCGTGATCGCCGCATCGTTGCCGATCACCTGGGCCGCGACTTGGCGCACCGCCTCCGGCATCACCGGGTTCACCTTGCCCGGCATGATCGACGAGCCGGGTTGCGTCACCGGGATGGAGATCTCGGCCAGGCCGCAACGCGGCCCCGTCGCCAGCCAGCGGATGTCGTTGGCGATCTTGCTCATGCTCACCGCCACCGTCTTCAGCGCGCCGCTCGCCTCGATCAGCGCGTCACGCGCCGCCTGCGCCTCGAAGTGGTTGGGCGCCTCCACGAACTCGTGCCCGAACAGGTCCGAGAGACCGGCGCAGACGCGCGGCGCGAACTCGGGGTGCGCGTTGAGCCCCGTCCCCACGGCGGTGCCGCCGATGGCCAGCTCCGACAGATGGGGCAGCGTGTTCTCGATGCGCTTGATCCCGTGCTCGATCTGACTGGCGTAGCCGCTGAACTCCTGCCCCAGCATGATCGGGGTCGCGTCCTGCAGGTGCGTGCGGCCCGTCTTGACCACGTCGGCGAACTCCTGCGACTTGGCGGTGAGCCCCCCGTGCAACTTGCGCAACGCGGGCAGCAAATCCTCCACGATCGCCGTGGTGGCCGAGACGTGCGAGGCCGTCGGTATCACGTCGTTGCTCGATTGGCCCTGGTTGACGTGATCGTTCGGGTGGACGTCCTTCGTCCCGATGTCGCCGCCGAGCAGCTGGATCGCCCGGTTGGCGATCACCTCGTTGGCGTTCATGTTGGTCGATGTGCCCGACCCCGTCTGGAAGATGTCGACGACGAACTGATCGTCCAGCTTCCCTTCCATCACCTCCCTGGCCGCCTCCTCGATCGCCTTACCCCGAGGATCGTCGACCACTTCCAGCGCCATGTTCACCCGCGCCGCCGTCATCTTGATCGCGCCCAGCGCGCGGATGAAACGACGTGGAAACCGCAGCCCGCTGACCGGGAAATTCTCGACGGCCCGCTGCGTCGACGCCCCGTACAGCGCATCGGCCGGGACCTTCATCTCGCCTAGGGTGTCCTTCTCGATTCTGTATCCGCTCGCTGCCATCTCCAGCTCCGTTTCTCTATTTCGCAGTCCGGCACGAGGATGGTTGTGCTTGACAAATGCAAGATATGACCGACAGACGGAGGGCGACAGACAACCGATGCGCCTCGTAGCGAGTTCGAGCTTCGGCTCTTTATCATGAAGCTTGCCCGCGATGTCAAGCGTGCCCATGATTCTCATGTCGCTACTTCCACGGCCGGGTTCCGCGCGCGGTCATATCTCACGGGGGTAATTTGTCGCGCTTCAAGCAGTTCGTCCTCGAGATCCACCGGCGGTCCCTCTGGCAGGTTCTGGCGGTGTACGCGGGTGCCTCTTGGGCGGTGCTGGAGGCCACGGATCAGGTGCAGCAGCGCTTCCTGATGCCCGACTGGGTGTACGGCGCGGCGTGGGTCGTCTTGCTGGTCGGGTTTCCCATCGTGCTGGCCTCCGCATTGGTACGTGAAGAGATGTCCGCACCTGCGTTGGGGGACGCTGCGAAGGGTCGGCCGGCGCCGGAACCGGCGGCTGAGCCGGGCCGAGTGGGAGAAGTTGGGCCTGCAGATAGGACGGGTGTGTCCGGCGTCCTGGCGCGACGCCTGACCCGGGGGCGCGCTGTGCTGGCTGTGGTCGTCGCGCTTGCCTTGGTAGTGCTGGCCGGTGCGCTGGTGGTCGTGCGGGGCGCGGCTCGGGTGACGGGGGCGCACGGCGATGCGGGTGACGCGTTCGCGGAGCGCGCCTGGCTGGTGGTGGCGGAGTTCGAAGCGTCGGAAGGAGAGGAGGACGTGGCGCGTGCGGCGCGCACGGCGCTCATGACCGACCTGGGGCAGTCGCGCTACGTCAACGTCTTCGGCGACAACCAGCTGCGGCCGGTGCTTCGGCGCATGACGCTCCCCGATACGACGACCCTGGACGAGCAGGTGGCCCTGGAGCTGGCCGAACGGGAAGGTCTCGCTGCTGTGCTCGCCGGATCGGTGGA
>JASFLD010000427.1:0-4417 GCA_050118275.1 Gemmatimonadales bacterium | reverse complement strand
CCGCCTGGATCGTCGGCGTGTGCGGACACATGCAGGCAACGACGGAATCCGAGAGAAGAGAGTGTCGGGCGGTGCTCGATGCGATGATCACGCGCGAGCTGGAGAATAGCGCGCAACTGTTGCAGTTGCTGGACTCTGGCGTCGAGTTCATGGCCACCACCGACCGGGGCGAGACCGCGCTGATTTACGGTCGAAACCTGAAAGAGATGGTGCGGAAGCGAATGAAGCTGATGACGGCGCATCGCGATGATGAGCCGTACATCGATCCCGAGTACATCGAGCGTAACGCGGGGCGCAGGGCGTGAACTCGCGGGAGCGCTTGCTGACCGCACTCGATGGCAGCGAGCCCGACCGACTGCCCGCTACCACGCACCACCTGATGCCGTACTTCTTGGAGACGTACCTGGAAGGCTGCTCCGAGGGCGAGTTCTTCGATCGGTTCGATCTCGACCCGATCACGTGGGTCTGGGACTTCATCCCCGACGAATCGCGCGGGGAATACTGGAGCTCGGAATCGGAGGGCTCGGAATCGGAAGGCTCGGCGGCCGCCGGGGAGCGCTGGATCGTATCGGACGATTGGCGAATCGAGGCCACGGCGGTTCCCGGAACGCCGGAGGTGATCCGCTACGACATCGCAACGCCGCGGGAGACCCTGTCGATGGCCCTGCGGCGTGGCCCTCAAACCGATTGGGTGGTCGAACGGCCCATCAAGCGGAAGGAGCAGATCGAGCTCCTCGCGCGCTACGCGCCCCACTGCTTGTGCGATGTGGCGGGGATCAATCGACAGGCGAAAACGATGGCCGAACACGGGCACGGCATCCTGCGCGGCGCCGTACCCGGCTTCCAGATCTACGGGCAGCCCGGGTGCTGGCAGGATGCGGCGGAGTTGTTCGGCATCGAACCGCTGATCATGGCCGCTTTCGATGACCCCGTCTGGGTGCACGAGTTCCTCGCCATTCTGAGGGATCGCAAGCTGGCGAGCATCGCATCGATGGAGGGTGCACGCTACGATCTCATCGAGTTGGGGGGAGGGTCGGCATCCTCTACGGTGATATCACCAACCCTGTTCACCGAGTTCGTGGCTCCCTACGATAGCGAACTGATCGCCGAGGCCCACCGCGCCGGGCAGCGGGTGGTCTACCACACCTGTGGCGGAATGATGCCGCTGCTGGAACTGATCGCGGACATGACGCCGGACGCTATGGAGACTTTCACCCCGCCGGCATTGGGTGGCGATGTGGATCTGAATGCGGCCAAGGCGCGCATCGGCGATCGGGTCTGTATGATCGGCGGCTTCGATCAGTTCACTCACTTCCAGGATTGCTCACCGGCCGAGACGCGACGCGCGGTGCGGGATTGCTTCGAGGCGGCGGGCGAGGGAGGTGGCTACATCTTGGCTCCGTCAGACCATTTCTTCGATGCGGATATCGCGCTGATCGAGGCGTTCGCCGAGGAGGCCCGCGGCTGTAGGTATGATCAGCTTTGAGCAGCCTCGATCCGCCGGAAGAGCGAGGGGTAATCGATGCCACGCACGTGCTTGCGGGCGATCACAGAGTGTTCATGGCGCGGCGTGCCGCGTCCCTCACCAACCGCGCTTTCGACCGACCGATCTCCTCCAGTGCAATTCGCGCGTTCCGGCCACCAATACGGGCCAAGCTCTCGACGATAGTGACGTTCAGGTAGAGGTCCGCGCCAGCCCGGAATCGTCGTGGAGGCCCAGGCCGCCAATTCGCGTTGTAACGGTATCTCATTCCGATCAAGGGAAAGCTCGAGGTTCGCCGCCGCCCGCTGGGCCTGGAGGATCAGTCGGTCGATCTCCGCCGCAACCTCTTGGGTCCAACCCGGCGGTTCGCCAGAGATGGTGGCGAGGTTCTGAAGTTTGGCCTGAGCCTCCTGCGCGCTCGCCAGGAGGCTGCGGAAGGCTGTCTCCAGATGGCGTCGTTGCCCTTCGGTGAACATGAGTGGTTCGGAGCCCGGAGCGTCAGGCCCGGCCACGGCCCGCGGGCTCGGGCTGTCGTAGTCCGACCGCCTTACCTTCAGCCACCTATTCCAGCCCATCTCCACACCTCGCCATGTCGTGTCCACAGAGCGCCGTGGAGCCTCCCGCTCGACGCGGACTGGATGCAAAAACTCCCGGCCGAGTTCTATCACATAGTCGACCAGGAGTTATCAGCGGTCCGTCGCCGCGGTTTGAATCGGCGAACTCCATCGCCGCGTCGAGTGATCCTGCTCGATCGAGCTTACCCTGTCAAGGCGTGTCGGCCGCGAAGAACCGATTTTGGATTGTCGACACGTTGTGGCCGAACACCCTCCGATAGCAGGCCATATCATAGATCTCGCCGGTGCAGGCGCGCACGCCGCGAGAAGCGCGCGGAACTCAGTGTGCAGGCGCCTGGGGGTGCCGGTGGCTCTAATCACAGCCGCCAGCGCGATGAGATCGCCCGCCGAAGAGTCTAGTTGCGTATGCACGATGGAATCCAGCCGGACCGGCGCATATGCGCCGCCACCCGGTTCCGCATCCCCGACACAATCGGACGGCACGATAGAAGTTCTGCGAACTTGCACAGGTCGGTGCCTTGGTATGCTCGTTGCTTGGCTTGAACCTACACGGTCGAAGCAAGACCAAGAAAAGAGTCCCCCCACAACGAACAGAGGAGAAGAGAATGGCAACGATTGCTGCGGCGGCGCCCAGAAGTTCATACACGGCACGCCTCGATGGGAACGTGCCCTCCTACTCCTACGGAGAGCGCGATCGTCGCTGGCAACTGGCGCGCGAGCTGATGGACGAGCAAGGTGTGAAGGCGCTGATCGTCTACGGTGGCCGCGAAGGTTCCTCACCGGCGCCCTTCGCCGCCGACACGTATTTCACGAACGACCGTCCCGGCGCTATCGTGATCTTCCCGCGTGACAGCGAGCCTGTTTCGGTCGCCGCGCTGCCCATGGCGGTGACGGGCCACCTGCAGGCGCGAGCTCGGGCTGAGGCCGTCTGGATCCGCCCGGAAAACATGTTCGCGGGCAAGAAAGGCGAGGCGGTCGTACAGATACTGAGAGACCATGGCCTCTCTCGCGCGCCGATCGGCGTGATTGGGCTCGAACCTTACCCACCATACTATTTCGAGGGCGCGATGCCGTACAATACGTGGCGGGCAGTCTTGGAGGGCCTGCCCAACGCGACCTTCAAGCCGGTACAGAGGGCCTTCATCCATGCCACGGCGACACGCAGCCCGGAGGAACTGGAAGTGCTGAAGTGGTCGGCGGCCGTAGGCGAGCGGATGTGCGAAGCCATGCTTGACGCGACCACGCCAGGCATCACGGAGGCCGACGTCTACGCGGCCGCGATGAGTGTTTGCCCGCAACACGCCTGCTTCAGCGGTATGCTGCTACTCGGGTCGGGCCGAGAGTATTTCACTTGGGGCTTGCCCAGTTGGACTTACCGGCCGCACGCGCCGCGGAAGATCGAGGAAGGAGATGTGATTCTGGCTGAGGTCTTCTGCAGCTTCGGTATGCTGGAAACCCAGCATCAACCGAGTATTGCCGTCGGCTCGGTACACCCCGACTTCGAGGCGGCGGCGCTGGTCGCGCGCGAATCCTACGAGGTCGGGCTCGAGATGTTGCGACCGGGCACTCGGTTCGGCGATGTCGTCGAGGCGATGGAACAGCCGGTCCGCGATGCTGGCGGTTGGCATGTGCACCCCTGGGTCCACTCGATGAATCCCTTTGGCCTGATCAGTGGATTGCAGGACTTCGCCGGAATCGTGCCGGGTGCCGATCAATACGGGCGGACCGGGGCTATCCCGCTCGTCGGAGGCGACGAAGAGCTCCGGCCCGGAATGACGTTCGCATTCGAGCCGAACTGTGCGCTCGCCAAGCATGTTGTGAATCTCGGCGGGACCGTGGTCGTCGGTCAGGGCGCTGAGCCTCTCGAGCTCAACCAGCTGGCGACCCGTCTGATGCGCGCTCGAGTGTAGCCACGATTCGTGGCAGGTAGCCCGAGGTGTGGGGTGTGTGCCAGCGCGGACCCGAAGTCCCGGGGTACCTGTCGGTCATTGCGACGTTCGAGATACATCCCCTTGTGTCTCTGGAGGGTCCGGCCACTCGCCGGTCGCATAGCTCCGTTCGAGTGCGGCGGCCAGCCCAGCCACCCAACGGAGCCGACCCCCTGGCGTATCAGTGATCCGTACGGATGTTGTCGCGAAGACGAGCGGGCTCGCTCCGGACTTGTCGATCGCTTCGATACACGTGACGTGAGGGCGGGAGGCCTCCAATCCGCAAGGAATCGCGGCGCTGCCGGCCAGCGCATCGATGCAAGTCCACAGTTTGGCCGCCTGCGGCGTAGAGTAAGGCGAGTCGTATTCCATCACGCTGCCGTCGCTGAACTGCGCCGTCAT
This sequence comes from Gemmatimonadales bacterium, assembly GCA_050118275.1. GTDB lineage: Bacteria > Gemmatimonadota > Gemmatimonadetes > Palauibacterales > KS3-K002 > JASFMO01. The sequence continues at coordinate 29 of JASFLD010000427.1, read as the reverse complement.
CGGCGCCGACTCTCCCGGGAACCTCACCG
>JASFLD010000426.1:0-4418 GCA_050118275.1 Gemmatimonadales bacterium | reverse complement strand
TTTTGCGGCGCGCCACGCCGATTGGGAGGAACTGCGCGAGCTCGCCGCGGCGGGTGTCACCTTCGGCTCGCACACCGCCACCCACCGTGATCTCACCCGTCTCGACGACGACGCCGTCACCGCGGAACTAGTTCGCTCGCGGCAGGTCATTGCCGAAAAACTGGACACGGCGGTGCGCACGATGTCCTATCCTTTCGGCCGCTACAACGCGGCGGCCCGTGCCGCGGCCCAGTCGGCGGGATACGAGGCGGCGTTCTCGCTCTATCCCCGCCATCGCAACGAGCGCATCGACCGGTGGGCACTGCGCCGAAACGGCGTCTACATTATCGACACGCCGCGCAAGGTGGCAAGGCGCCTCCGGCGCCACCCCTGGTTCTGGTTCGAGGAAATGAAGTGCCGCGCCATCAACGGCGTGGCCGTCCTCACGCCGCTGCTGAGGAATCGTCAGCGCCGAGAGCCGCCGGTCGCGGAACCGGGATAGGACACGCCGAAACGCTCGCGGTAGTAGACGCGAGAGGCCAGTACGATCGGCACCACCAGCACGAGGTAGCGCGGCTCGACCGCCGCCGCGGCCACCGTCACCAGCAATGTCGCCGTCTGAACGGTGTAAGAGCTCAAGCGCTCGCGGCCGCCGAGCCGGCGCAAGAACGCGACCGCCCCCGCGCCGAACAAAGGCACCGAGAGCCCGAGCAGCACCACGGGCAACCACCCCAGGTTGCGGAGGACGGCCGCGCCCAGCCCGGCAACGCAGAGGAACAGCGCCACCACCGCCGATCGCCGTGCCCCGAGCGAGACCGCGGTCGTGATCTTTCCCGTCGCGCGGTCGCCGTCGATATCGAGGATGGTGGTGTGCAGGAACGTCGCCCCCACGAGAAACACCCAGGGCAGAGAGGCGAGCGCGCCGTCGGCGAACGCCCGGTCGAGGGCGAGATAGCCGGACAGATAGGCGATCCCGCCGTAGCCGACGGCGTTGGCAACGAGGTCGAACAGGGGCCGGGCGCACAAACGGATCGGTGGCAGAGAATAGACGAGGGAGAGCACGAGGCCGGCGGCGAGCACGGGACGTTGCGCGGGCGTCGTATTCTGGTAGGTGAGCGAAGCGACGGCGAACGATACCAGTGCCATCGCCACCACGGTGCGCACGCCCAGAATGCCGCGGGTGAGGAAGTGCCCCTTGTTGTTGTAGCGGTCGGTGTCCTGATCGAAGACCTGATTGATCAGATAGGCGGTGACCATCACCGCGGTGAGGCACACGAAGCCCGCCGTCGCCGCGCTCTCGGGGGCGGACGACCGGCCCGCCCGCATGCCCAGGATGTAGAAGCTCCACACCGGGATGAGAATCAGCGGGCGGGTGACGAATACGTAGTCACCGATGCGTAGAAGAATACGCCGGAACATGTGGACCCACCGGTTGGGATGGCCGGCCGCGGGGGCCGGTGGCGAGAAAAAGGCTAGAGGAGGGTATAGCCCGTTCGGCCCGTGGTCAACCGGTATCTGAACTCGTGGTCCCGAACCGTTCTCATGAAGGCCGGGGAGGCGAGACCAGAGTCGGCCAGGGTGCCGAGGTTCGCCGGATAGACGCCGTTCTCCGCGCGATAGCCCTCGATCAACCAGCGCAACCGGTGCTCCACGCGAGCGCGTTCGGCCGCGTGTCCAGACATCGGCTCGAGGGCTTCGAGCTTCTGCGGCGACAGCGCGGCGACGGTGTCGCCGAAACCCACGTACATCGCAGCCGTGAACAGCGCGATGGCGGCGAGCAGCGGGAAGACATTTTTGATGGCCCGCCGCGAGCGGGCGGTGCTGCCGGTGTCCTCATCCGCACTCTCGCCCTCGGGCTCCGGTTCCTCCATATCCACCAGGTTCTTCTCGCGCAGGCATTTGAGTGCCTCATAGACCTCGAACAGGGGCATTTTGCCGCGGGCGATCAGGTCGCGCAGCGTGGTGGCCCGGTCGATCAGACCGAGGATGGTGGACTCGATGTCGGTCAGGTCGTCGTCGCTGGCGTTGTCGCCGAGGTCGCCGTCGGTGCCGCCGTCGGTGCCGCCGTCGGAGTCGATGTCGGTGTCGGCACCGGTGCCGCGCCGCGAGAATATCAGCCGGTCGTTGGGGAACATCTCCAGCATCTGCGGGAACTCGTCGATGCGGCGCATGCTCTCCATGAGCATGCCTTCCACGCTGAACGACCCGGGCGACTTGATGCCGTCGACCAGCTCTTTGCCGGAAACGAACTTGTATGTTCCTTCCTCCCACGTGAGCACGTCGTGCATCGTCTCCTGCATCTGCTTGCGCCAATGACGGAGTAGCTCGGCGGGTTCGAGGAACCCTTCGGAGGTGAGAATGTCGATGAAGTCGAGCTTCGACTGCGAGCTGATCTGAGAGATACGTACCAGGTCCGCGTGATCGAGCACGCCGTAACGGGTGACGTACTCCTTGAAGGCGTCGCGCGCCTTGCGGCGGCGGTCGCGAGTGGAGATGAGCTCGCCGTTGCGGAAGAACATCACAGTATTGGATTCGACGTTGGTGACCGTGAGCATGCCCGTCTTCTGCTGGACGGCGATGAGCTGCAAGATCTCCGAGAGTCCGAATGCGGTCAGGTTACCTTCGAGTGCCATTGCGGCGTCCTCGCTTCCCTAGGCGCTCTGCGCCAGTTGTGATTCGTCGCCGTCGGTGCTGCGCTGGCGACCGTCGGGCGTGCGGTAGTTACGAACTTCGAGGAGTCGCCGCGACGAGGCCGACACCAGGTACGCGAGCGCGATGCCTGCCGCGGGCAGCACCCACTTCCAAAGCGAAGCCGGATGATCGAAGCTGTTCCAGTCGGGCCACATGTACCCGCGCGTCCACAGCTCCAGTGCGGAGATGGAGAAGAGCAGCGTGAGCACGATACCGCGGGTGACGTTCCCATAGAACACGTCGCGAAGTCCGGGAAGCCACAGCGTGAGCAGTCGCACGATACGGCGGCGCTTCACTACCACCCTCTGGCGGCGCTGGCGCAGCAGGGCGTCGACCACGCGATCCGACGACACCTCGGCGATGACCGTGCCGCAATTCCGGCATACCCAACTTCCACGTTCGGCGCTGCCGCACGACTCGCACATCAACTCGCCGCAGTTGGAACACTGGAACGCGAGCTGACGCGGCTTGAGCGCGCGCGAGAGAACGAGTGCCAACGCAAACGCGCCCAGCAGCAGCCACGCGCTCACGCGCAGCGGGAATCCCAGGGCCGGCTCGAGGGCGCCGGCCACGAATCCGGTGGGCCGCTCGGCGCCCTCCACCGCGGCGATCGACCACAGCTCTCTCGTCGTCAGCGCCTTCGGGTAGACGTCCATCGTTGGCAGCGCGTCGGCGGCGAACTGCTGGCGCACCTGATCGATGCCCGCCTGCGACGCTTCGTGCAGCGCCTTCGACGACTCCGCCATCAGGAGCGTCTTGATGTATGCCTGGGCCAGGTTGTACTGCGTGACGGCGTCGAGGGAGTCGATGGCGGTTGCCTTGCGGTAGCCCTCGAGCGCCTTGTTGTACAGCCCGTTTTCGAAGTAAACGTTGCCCAGGTTCACGTACGCGGTCGCGTCGTCGGGACGGCGCGCGATCGCCTGCAGGAAGTGGTTGGCGGCGGTCTGGTAGTCCTCCTGGCGCAGGTAGAGCACCCCCAGGACGTTGTGCTGGTCGGCGTGCAGTGCCTCGATGTCGACCCGGGCCACGTCGACGAGCAGGTCGGCGTCGCCTGCGGCGTAGTTGCTGCGCGCCGCCATGGACGTGAACGACGTCGGGTCGGCCGCGGGCGAGAATCTCTCGAGCTGCCCGGAGAACAGGCCCATGGCCATGAAAGGCAGGAGCAGGATGAACACGCCGAAGCGCTCGCGCCGTTGCATGAAGTACCAGGTCATGATCAGCAGTACGCACGCGCCCGAAACGAACCCGGGGAACAGGGCGAATGGAATGGAAATGAGCAGGTAAGCGGTCGTGCGCGGCATGGCGGTCCGGAAGCGACGGCCGAGCCCCTCGGCCAGTCGGTGCGCGACGAACGGCAGGTAGCGTAGCGCCAGCGCCAGCAGCACGATCGACGCTGCCACGATGAGCGTGAACGCACCAATCAGCAGCACGTTGACGACGAGCAGCGACTGCGTGTGGAAGTCATTCCACACCGCCCGCACGCCGCGAACGAAGAAGTACAGGGCGTCGGGGTCGAACTGGCGGAACTTGAGCTGCGACATGGTGAAGTAGCTGTCGGGGTAGCCCGGCGCCAGCCGGATGGCCGCCTGAAGGTGCTTTTCGGCGCCGGGCAGGTTGCCATCGGCGGCCAGAACAACCGCCTGGCGGTACTCGAGCTGCGCCGCCAGCGGCAGCGCGGTGGCGCCCCACTGCACCCGCGAGTGCGCGTACCGTTCCAGGTTGGCACTCCGGGAGCTGCCGGAGGCGGG
>JASFLD010000425.1:0-4424 GCA_050118275.1 Gemmatimonadales bacterium | reverse complement strand
GCCCGGCTCGATCGTCATCAGAGAAAGTCCGCTGCGGTCCTTAAACGGAAACGCACCGACCTCTCTCGCTTGCTCTACCGCATACGGGACCTGAACGAGCTGCCGTTCTTCTCGTTTCCCGTCCACTTCGCTGATTCTTCCGGCGAGACCCGATTCCACGTCGTTCTCGGCAATCCTCCCTGGGTCCGCGCCCATCGCTGGTCCGGCTTGTCGAGGTCGCGACTGAAGGATCGGTACCGCTTCCTGAGGAACGCCGGCTGGCGCGGTGGAACCAAGCTCGCCGGCACCGGGAGAGGTTTTGCAGCGCAGGCGGATCTCAGTCTCCTCTTTCTGGAGAGGGGGCTCGAGCTCACACGGCAGGGCGGTGCCCTCGGGTTTCTCTTGCCTTCCAAGCTAATTCGATGTCTGGCCGCCGGTGCTGCGCGTGAACGAATATTGCGCGATACCCGTATTCTTCGCATCGAGGACTGCTCCCTCAGCACCACACGCCTCTTCGACGCTACGACTTATCCACTCGTACTGCTGGTTCGACGCGAAGAGCCCCGTGATGATGCGATGATCGGAGTACGGGTCCACGACCGCCGCGGCGATGGCATCGATTTTCAGCTAGCTCAGACGGGACTGCCCCTCATCGCCAACGACCCTGAATCGCCCTGGGTACTCGCTCCTCCCTCGGTGCGCAGCGTATTCGATCGCATGTGTGAAGCTGCGCCACCGCTCGGCGCGATGCCAGAGCGCCGCCCGAGCCGCGGGATCTTCACCGGCGCAAACGCGGTGTTCCTCGGCCGCCCGGCCGGGGAGCATGCTCCCGGGACCATTACTCTCGATCTGCCGGTCGGTCGCGCCGTGATCGAGAGGGACCTCGTGCGGCCGGTGCTCCGCGGTGAGGACCTCGCGGCATGGAGGTTCCGCATCTCGCGGGCTCTGGTTTGGCCCTATGACGACGAGGGGAGGCTGCTGCCCACGCTTCCGGCCGCCACGCACCACCACTTGGCCAGACATCGGCGTCTATTGGCGCGGCGAATCGATCTTAGGTCGGGTCAGCCCTACTGGACCCTTTTTCGAGTTCGCTCGGACAAGCTGGCCTCACGCGTCGCTTGGCGGGACATCGCCCCAGAGCCCGGCGCGGTGGTCATCCCCTCCCGGGTGCCATTCCTCGATGGATCGGTGCCCATCGTCAGCCTGAACACGGTGTACCAGGTCGCAGCCGCGTCGGGTGAGGACGCGTACCTTTTGGCTGCCGTCCTCAATTCGACCGTCGCCCGCACCTACCTACGAGCAATCGCCGAGCGGGCGTCCGGAGGCTATTTCCGGTTCCTCGGTTGGACGGTCGCGCTCCTGCCTTTTCCCGAGAAACCCGACGCGGCTGCGGCTGCCCGGTGCGTCGAAATCGCACGTCGAGCCCATGAGACCCGCAGATTGGATACCGACGGCCACGTCAGGCTCGATTGCGCCGTGGGTCAGCTGTATGGCCTTACGAGTGAGGATCTCGACACCTTGCGAGCTTTCGACTCACGCCTCTCCAAACCGCGAGGCAAGAGATGAGCGACACCGTATGGCTGGAGCTCCTGACCACGCCGTCGGAGCAGGCGGAAATCGCGCTGGTCCGTCAACTCTGGGTGGAGGCGAACCGCATCGAAGCCGCGCTCTCCGAATGCAGACTCGTGGACATCGCGCGCCTCGGCATTGAGCGATGCAGCGAGAACGTCTGCGTCGTGACGCGGACGACACCGGCGGCCCGGCTTGTCCGGGAGGCCATCCCGTCTAACTGGTACATTCTGAATGTCGCCGATACGCCGGCACCGGAGTTCGTCCTGTTCTATGAATCCGGCAGTTCGTTCCCCAGCGCCGCGATCGTTTTCACCGGCAGCGCGGGCGGCCAAGGCTGGCTCACGTATCACAGACGTCCGCTCATTCTCCAACGGCTGCGCGAACGCTTCGCACAACTCTCGCGTCCGCACAATCCGCAGCGCGCCGTCACCGCAGTGCGAGAAAAAAGCTTGGCCGTCGATCGGACGGGACCCGCCTCGGATCCTCCGGGTGGCGCCGCAGAGTACATGCAGCCGCGACAGCTTTATCAAGCGATCCTCCAATCTCACTTTTCCGCGACCGCTGCCGCCGTCGGCAGCGGAAGCCGTCCCGAGACTGCTCCAGCGCTTGCAGCTCATCAGGAACGCGCCTACGAACGCGCCTGTGACATCATGGACCGGTTCGGCGGCGTGATCATCGCCGACGCCGTCGGCCTCGGGAAGACCTACATCGGACTGCGCTTGCTGGAGAGCACCCTGGCAGGCGGCGGTGAAGGGCTCCTGGTGGTCCCAGCTGCCCTGAAGGACCAGTGGCTGCGGGAGGTCTCCTATTTGCGCTCATACTCGGGTGACATGGACAGTCCGCCGGTCGGTGACCCTCCAGGAGACAACCTCGATCTTTGGATACGCGAAAGTGGCGCGGGTCGCATCGTAATCCTCACCATTGAGTCGCTCAGTCGAAAGTCGCTCAACCAAGCCAAGCTCTCCGGCGCCGATGTCGTGATAGTCGATGAGGCGCACAACTTTCGCAATCCACAGACGCAACGGTATCGGCACTTGGCTGATCTCGTCCGGCACTCCCGCGTCGTGCTGCTCACGGCGACCCCGATCAACAACACGCTCCTCGACCTTCAGCATCTCATCGCGCTCTTCGCCGCGCCGGGAGCTTTTCGTCATTTGGGAATAAACGATTATCGCGCGGTCTTCCGTCGGGCCACGACTGGTGAGGCCGATGTGCGAGGAGTAGTCTCCGCTTGCGTGTTGCGGCGAACACGCCGTTTCCTACGGACCTACTACGGTGATGTCGTCGTCCAAGGCAACACAACAGGACAGCCCACACCGATCCGCTTTCCCAAACGCCGTCCGACGGTCGCGATCGAATACGATCTCGCCCGCACCTACAGCGACCTGACCTCCAGCCTGGATGATTGGTTCGCTGCGCTTCACTTTCCTTCGATCGTTGCCGATCGACACGATCAGCAAATCGGTTCAGCTGTCGGATCTGTCGCCGGGCTGTTGAAGATCATCATGCTCAAGCGGTTCGAATCCAGCGTCGAGGCATTTCGCCGCACCGTCACCCAACAACTCGCGTGGTGCAAGACGGCTTTGCAGGCCGTTGCGGCCGGGCGAATCCTCACTCGCCCGGACTACCGGACGGCATTTCAGGGCCCGACCGATGATCCCGGGAGTCAGCTGGCCTTCTTCGAGTTGGTTCTACCGGTCCCGAGTGTGACCAAACGAGGAATCAGCGACTTCCGGCGACGGCTGGAGCACGACGCAGAGATCCTCTCGAACATCCAATCGGCCCTCGCCCCGATCGGAATTGAGCAAGATCGGAAGATCACCGCCCTCCGCCATCTGCTGAATGGCGAACTGTCAGGACGCAAGGTGCTTGTCTTCACGGAGTTCCGAGACACGGCCCGCTACATACACCACGCTCTCGGAAACCGACCTTACGTCGCTCGGATCGACAGCGAGGCGGCACATCTGGGACGCCAGCGCGCGAGCCGACGCGAGGTGATCGAGCGGTTCGCACCGCTGAGCAACGGAGTGCGGGAGCCTCCGGAGCGCGAGCGCGTCGAAATCCTGATCGCGACCGACGTCTTGAGTGAGGGCCTGAACCTGCAGGATGCCGCCGCCGTCGTGAGCTACGACCTGCCCTGGAATCCCGTTCGTCTAATGCAGAGGATCGGACGTATCGATCGGCTGGGCGCGGTACACGAATGGGTCGAGCTGCACCACTTCGTCCCGGCCCGTGAGTTGGAGCGCCTGCTCGGGTTGATGGCCCGTCTGCACGAAAAAGTCAGAGCGATCGAGACGGCGCTCGGAACCGACAATCCCGTGCTGGGACGTCCCGGGCTGGCTACGCCAAACTTCCAGCATCTCCGCACCCTTGCCTCCGGACCCGACGGCTATGAGCGGATCGAGGCGGATCTCGAAGGCCCATTCGACCCTGAAGAGCAAGCCTACTTGGATTATGTCGCCTTGAAGGGAGGTGAACGGGTTGCCACCTCGGGGCCAGGCGTCAGCGCCGTTACCGACCACGCTACAAGTCGAGTCCGCGCCATCGCCTATTGGCGCGTCGACTGCGGCCATCAGAGGCGTGGCCTGTGGCTGGTCTGCGATCCAAAGAGCGGTTGTGTCGTGGAAGATAGTGCGGCCGCCATTTTGGCACTCCGCACCGTTTCCGCGAACTCGAAGACCCTGCCGATTGGTCGTCTCGAGTCGAATGTGAGTAGCGCGCGCCGGGTCTGTGGTCGGTACGTCGCTAGGGTGATGGCACGCCTGGAGGCGGCACGCATCGCTGGTGACGCCCTACGCCCGGGCTTGCCCCAGTGCCGCATCGCTGCCTGGCTCGGACAGTCGCTTCAATCCAAGAGCCATCATCTCGGTCCC
>JASFLD010000424.1:0-4427 GCA_050118275.1 Gemmatimonadales bacterium | reverse complement strand
CTCGGTGGCCGCGCCGCCGTCGAGCGGCACTCGCCAGATCTTGCCGCCGTAGGAGATCACGACCTCGCGTGAATCGGGTGTGAAGCTGTAGCCAGGCAGTGCGTCCAGCGTGGCGCGCGATTCCATGTCGTCGCGCTGCACGGGATAGGCGAGCCAGCGCTCCTCGCCGGTCGCGAGGTCGCGGAGCCGGATCCCCGTCTCGGTATTGAACCGCGTACCGTAGGCCAGCCAGTGGCCGTCGGGTGAGACGGCGGGCCGGAAGGCGGAGCCGTAGCGGCCCGTGAAGCGGGTCGAACTCCCGGTCTCGATGTCGTAGCGGTAGAGTTGGTACTCGGGGAAGATCGCGTTGTACTGCCAGTCGCCGACCCGTGCGGCGTACCAGATGTGCTGCCCGTCGGGTGTCGGAGCGGCGCCGACCGTCTTGAGCGCGCTCGGCTGCCGGGTCACGGACATCGGACTGCGGCGTTCGACGTTCACCAGTATTAGTTGTGCCGGCCGGCCCAGGCCGTTGGATCGGCTGACCACGATGTGCTTGCCATCGGGCATCCACTCGGGCGAGAGGTAGAGCGAGGAATTCCCGCGGGTGACCTGAGTGGTGTCGGTGCGGTCGAGCCGCATGGTCCAGACGTTGTCGCCGCCGCTCCGATCGGAGATGAAGACGATGGACTGGCCGTCGGGGCTGAATCGCGGTTGCGCGTCGAAGGCGAGGCCTTCGGTGATCCGCTTCGCCTTTCCGCCGGCGATCGGCACCGTGTAGAGGTCGCCGAGGAGATCGAAGACGATGGATCCTCCGTCGGGACTCACGTCGACGGACATCCAGGTGCCTTCGGTTGCGGTGAACTTCGCGTGCCGGGCCGCTTTGAGCGGGAGCGGCTCTTTCTGGTTATTAGGGCGGCCACCGCCGCGCGGCCCCTGGGCGACGGCGTTCGTCGCGACCGCGATCGGCAGCACCAGCGTCAGCAGAGACGTCAAGAACTTGGCTTTCATCGGGCACCTCCGGGCAATCCGGCGTCAACCTCCGGGGCGACGTGCCGCCAGGATTCGTCGGGTGCGGGGCGTTCACGCGGCCAGATTTCGTCGAGTGTATCTCCGTCGTAGAGTCGTCCGTTCTTCATCACGTAGCGGATGGTGTTGGTGTTGCGGATGTTCTCGAGCGGGTTCGCGTCGAGGACGATGAGATCGGCCAGCTTGCCTTCTTCGATGGATCCCAGATCGCGCCCGAGTCCGATGGCTTCGGCGCCCAGGATGGTGGCGGCGCGAAGCGCATCGTGCTCGCTCATCCCGCCGCTCTGCATGGCCCAGAGTTCCCAGTGGTAGCCGAGGCCCTGGAGCTGGCCATGACTGCCGACGCCGGTGCGGCCGCCGGCCTCGAGCAACTCCTTGATCCACGCCGCGTGCCGGTCGAACACGAACTCGTCGTCGTCGAACCAGGCGCCGGGTCCGGGCCCGGGATTGCGGCGCCGCGCTTTGGCGTCCAGCTCTTCTTTGGGTGTGAAGTGGGCCAGCTTCTCGTCACCGACCACGTCCTCGCGGGTGTAGAAGTAGTTCTCGGCCCACGGTCCGCCGTAGCTGACCAGCAGGGTCGGGGTGTTGGTGGTCTGCGACGTGGTGAACAGCTGAATCACGTCTTCGTATGCGGGGATGATCGGCAGCGTGTGCTCGACACCGGGATAACCATCCATCGCGTGGGTCATGTCGAGCCGGTAGTCGAGGCCACCCTCGGTGGTGGGCATCAACTCCAGCTCGCGGGCCGCCATGATCAGCCACTGCCGCTGCCGGCGGTTGCCCGACATGTACATCTTGAACGTCTTGGTGTCCCAATAGTCGCTGTAGCGACGCAGCACGTGGCGCGCGTCATCCAGGTTACGGATGGCCTCGATCCAGAACACGCCGGGCCCGGTGGAGTAGACGCGCGGTCCCGGTATGCGGCCGGTCTTCACCAGATCGCCGTAAGTGAGCACGTCGGTCGTCGCCGTTTGGGGGTCGCGGGTCGTCGTGACGCCGTAGGCGAGGTTGGCGAGGTAGATCCAGGGGCGCGACCAGTGGAGCCCCCAGAGGTTCCACATGTGGGAGTGGGTGTCGACGAAGCCCGGGATGATCGTCTTGCCGCCGACGTCGATCACGCGGGCGCCATCGGGCGCCGTACCCCGCGGCCCAACGGCGGCGATCCGGTTGTCGCGAACCACGATGTCGGCGTTTTCGATCACCTCGCTGCCGTTCATCGTGATCGCACGCGCTCCGCGCAGCACGACGGTGCCCTGGGGAATGTCGCGCGGGGCGCTGACGCGAATGCGCACTTCCTCGGCTGTGTAGGCGGTGTCGACGGCGGCGCTGTCCAGTCGGAACGTGGCGAAGGCGTTGCCGATGGACCAATGGACGGTGCGCCCGTCGGCGCCCCAGGCGGGGAATTCGCCGCCGATGTCGGTGAGCTTGGTGACCGGCAGTGCGGCGCTGTCGGGCTTGGTGACCATAACGGTGGGCACATCACCGCCGACCATGGGAACGGGTATTACATAGATCTCGCGGTTGACGACGGCGAGGGCGAGGTCACCGCGCGGCGCCATCATCACGAGTCCGGCGGTGGCCTGTGGTGCGACTTCGCGCTCCAGGTCACGCGGCATCACGATGTCGGTCTCCTGCGAAAGCTCGTACGGGCCGGTCCAGATGGGGATCCGCCAGGTCACCCGCAGATGGGTCTTCAGATCGGTATCGTCCCACCGCGCCGAGACGAGGGCGATGGGCGCCGGCTGGCCGGGCCGGAACCCGGCGTCGGGGATGAGGCCGTAGTAGTAGATCCGGTCGGGATCGCTGGTGAAATGCGGCCGCGAGCGACCCCGCGTCGGTCCGATGACGGTGACGTCGCCCCCAGCGGCGGGGACCCAGACGAATTCGGATCCCAGGCCACTGCCGACGAACGGGTCGACCGATTCCTTCAAGTCGCGCGCGTCGGCGCGGATCGCCGCGATCCGCCGGCCGTCCGGCGACCAGGCCGGCTGCTGGTAGTAGGCCGAGACGCGGGTCAGCTGGGTGGGCCGGCCGCCCGCCGCCGGGACGCGCTTGATGTGGCCGACGCTGTCGTTCCACGTGACATAGGCGACGGCGCGCCCGTCGGGCGACCAGGTGGGCTCGAACTCGCCCGTCTCCTCGTTCGTCAGACGACGTGGCTGGCCGTCGGGAAGGTCTACTATATAGAGGCGGTCGAGGGCGCTGAAGGCCAGTTGGGTCCCGTCCGGGGAGGGAACCGCATCGCGAATCTGCTTCACCGTGAACGTGGGCGTGTCTTCGATGGGGTACTCGAACCTGACTTCGGGGCCCACCGCGACCTCGGCGTTCACCGTGAACGGGATCTTCGTCGCCTCGCTGCCATCGACGGGGACGCGCCAGATCTCGCCCCCATAGGAGATGACTACGGCCCGCGAGTCGGGCGTGAATGTGTAACCCGGCAGGACGTCCATGTTGGCGATGGACTCCTGTTCGTCGCGCTGAATGGGGTAGGCCAACCAGCGCTCCTCGCCGCTGGCCAGGTCGCGCAGCACGAGGCCCGTCTCGGAGTCGAATCGCGAGCCGTAGGTGAGCCACTTCCCGTCCGGGGACAGCGCCGGCCGGAACGCGGAGCCGTAACGCGAGCTCATCGTGGTCCGCGTGCCGGCCTCGCGATCGTACACGGCGATCTGGTACTGGGGGAGGATGGCGTTGTAGCTCCAGTAGCCGTTGCGCTGAGCGAACCATACGTAACGCGGATCGGGGCCGAACGCCGGACCCATCATCCGCACGGCGGCGGAGCCACCGGACATATCCAGCCCCCGCCCGCCGTCTACGTGATAGAGCCACAACTTGTGCGCCCCACCCAGCGGCGGTGACTTCGATACGACGATGTACTTCCCGTCGGGTGTCCATTCCGGCGACAAGTAGCTCGCGTCCCAGCCGGTGGTGAGCGGTCGTAGCTCGCCGCCGATGGGTAGGATCCAGACGTTGTCATCGCCGCTGCGGTCCGAGACGAACACGATCTGCGTACCGTCGGGACTGAAACGCGGCTGCATGTCGTGGGCGAGGCCGTGCGTCAGTCGCGTCGCGGTGCCGCCTGCGATGGGGATCGTATAGAGATCGCCCAGCAGATCGAAGACGATGGTCTGGCCGTCGGGGCTCACGTCGAGCGAGATCCAGGTGCCGTGCTCGGTCGTGAAGGTGGCCCAGCGCGCCGGTTCGAGGGGCAGGCCTTCGCCCTCGATCTCGGCGGACTGGGCCCGCAGGGACGCGGGCATCGCTCCGGTGAGGACGACGGCGGCGAAGACGGTGTACGGCTGAATGAATCGCATGAGGCAGCTCCCGTCCGCGTCGAGTGGTGGTGGAGATCTTCGGTTGTGGCAAATGAGACTCAATATCGTAACGACCTGCGGCCGCGGAATCCAGCGCCCAAGGCTGGCTTC
>JASFLD010000423.1:0-4437 GCA_050118275.1 Gemmatimonadales bacterium | reverse complement strand
CCCCTTCGCGATCGCGTTGTCGTGATGCGTGGGATTAGTAAGTCCTTCGGGCCGGTGGACGTCCTGCACGGTGTCGATTTCGAGGTGCTACCCGGAGAAGTGCACGTGCTTGCCGGGGAGAACGGAGCCGGCAAGAGCACGCTGATCAATATCCTCGCCGGCGTCTACGACGAATTCTCGGGCGAGCTGTATGTTAACGGCAGACGGCAGCGCTTCGCCCATCCCAACGAGGCGGTGGGCGCCGGTATCGCGACCATCCATCAAGAGCTTTCACTGGTGCCATCGATGAGCGTCGCCGACAACCTGTTCCTGGGCCGGGAAATCGCACGACGCTTCGGCATGGTCGACTTCGCATTCCAGGCATCGGAAGCGGCTCGAATCCTCGCACAAACAGAGCTCGACTGCGGCCCACACCAGTTGGTCGGCGAGCTGCCCCTTTCCAGCCGACAGATGCTCGAGATCGCCCGCGCGCTGGCGCGGGACGCCGCCGTCATCATCTTCGACGAGCCAACCAGCGCGCTCAATGAGCACGAGGTCGAGTCGCTGTTCGAGCGCATCGGTGAGCTGCGCCGCCGGGGCTGCGGGATCATCTACATCACGCACAAGATCGAGGAGATCTATCGTCTGGCAGACCGGATCACGGTGCTGCGCGATGGCAAGCTGGTGGGCACGGCTGCGGCGAAAGATCTGCCGCTCGAGAAACTCGTTAGATGGATGGTAGGTCGCGATCTGGGCGTTCGCGCCGCGGTGCAAGCGGCTGATTCCGCCCTGCCGGCTCTAGAAGCGGAGAACCTGCGCGTGGCGCACCCGACCATCAAAGCACGCTCCGCGGTCGACGGGATCTCGTTCGCTCTGCGGCAGGGTGAAGTCGTTGGCCTGGCCGGACTCCAGGGGTCGGGGACGAGCGACGTGCTGCACGCATTGTTCGGAGCGTTGGGACGCCGCGCCAGCGGACGGGTTCGGTTGCTTGGGGAGCCGTTCAGCATGCGCGCCCCCCACGACTCGGTTGAACGCGGCCTGGTGCTGCTGACCAACGATCGCAAGTCACTCGGCCTGGCGCCGGACCTCAGCGTCACCCACAGCGTCAGCCTGGCTGGGCTATCGCGGTTCTGCGGTCACGGCGGCTGGATCCGCCGAGTAGAGGAACGCGCAGCTGTCGAGAAGGTGACCGAGGAATTTCGACTGAGTGCGCCGTCGCTCGAGGCCCCGGTGCGGGCACTGTCGGGAGGCAACCAGCAGAAGGTGTATCTGGCCCGGTGCCTTTTGCCGCGGCCCAGCGTCTTGTTGCTGGACGAACCGACGCGCGGCATCGACGTTGGCGCAAAGGCGGATATCTATCAGCTGATGCACGACTGGGTCGCGCAAGGAATCGCGATTCTGTTGATCACATCCGAGATGGACGAGCTATTGGCGCTGAGCGATCGGATCCTGGTCATGCACCGCGGCCGCATGGCTGCGGAGCTCACGCGCGAGACGGCCTCGAAGGCTGCCGTTCTCTCCGCAGCCATGGGGTTGCCTTCGACGCCCGAACGGGGAGGCGCTGCATGACTGCGACGTGGCGGGCGACGTTGACGGGTTGGTGGAGCACGCCGGTGACGCGGGCGCTACTCGCCCTGCTGCTGATGATCGCCATCGGCGGAATCTTCAACGCCGACGGAGCTTTCTTCCGCTGGAGCGTCCACCGCGATATGCTGCGGCAGGTGTCGGTCCACGGCATGCTGGCTTGCGGGATGACTGTGGTGATTATCACCGCCGGCATCGACCTCTCGGTCAGCAGCCTGCTGGCGTTGGCGGCGGTGTCCTTCGCCTGGCTCACGCTGCCGCACGGCTGGCCGGCCGTCCTTGCCATCCCACTAGTGTTGGCCTTCGGGACGGCGCTCGGCTCGGTCTCCGGCGCACTGGTCGCCCGTATGCGGATCCAGCCCTTCATCGTCACGCTGGCGATGATGGTCTTCGCGAGGGGACTGGCGAAAGTGATCTCCGGCGGGAGGAAGATCACCAACTACGTGAGCGAGCCCGACGGCACGACGCGCCTGGTCGATCTACCAGGCATCTTCGGGTCGATCGACAGCAGGGTGCTGGGCGGCAACCTCTCCATCGTCACGATCATCTTCCTGTTGTGTGTCTTGGTTACGTGGGTCGTCCTGTCGCGGCTGCGCCTGGGTCGTCATATCTATGCCGTGGGCGGGAACGAAGAGGCGGCCCGGCTGTCGGGTGTACCGGTCCGCCGGACGCTCATCCTGGCCTACGCGCTGTCCGGCCTTTTCGCGGCCGTCGCCGGCATCTGCCAGGCCGCCCAGGAAACGCACGGGGATCCCGAGACCGGGATGGCGTACGAGCTGGACGCCATCGCCATGGTGGTCATCGGTGGAACCACGCTGGCGGGAGGGAAGGGCAGCGTCGTCCTGACGCTGATCGGAGTGTTGACGATCGGGTATCTGCAGAAGATCCTGTCGCTCAACGCCGCGCCCGAGGCGACCCGCCTGATGCTGACCGGCGCCATCATCATTTGCGCCGTCCTGTTCCAGCGCGGCAAAGCCTGAGATTGGGGAGGCGGCCCCGGCGACGGGAGCCTTGAGCCAGGCCGCTTCGGACCGTCGGATGCGCGAAGGAGTAGGCACGGCCCGGGCTGTCTCGTTCTCCGCAGCGGCGTTCCGCACAGCCGATACACTCCCGTTACAAGCCCGTTGCATTCCCCTTACACCTGTCTTGCATCGTAGTCGTGGAGGGTGAGTCATCCGGTTACAGTCGATGCGACCGCCCGACCAATCGTGCACGAGAGAGCGGCGCATCCCAGCAAACACAAAGAAGGGAGACTGCAATGATCCAACGGCTAGCCGGCGTGCTGATACTCGTCGGTCTCTATCCGAGCATGCTACTAGCGCAAGCGCCTGCCGGGCCGGCATCGCAGGCAGGCGATACCTCGGCGGTGCGGAGCCCGGTCCTCGTGGCCTCTGCGGGCCCGGACTCCACCGCGAAGCTCGAAGCGGCGCCCTCCTCGGCACAGGCCGAGCTCCCCGACGCGCTGCGTGGATTGAAGATCGGAACGTTGACTTATGTCAGCTATGAGAGCATCAGGCAAGACGACGGGGATGGGGGCCATGTAACAGTATCACAGTTCAACGTAACGAGAGGTTACATCGACATCCGCAAAGACATTACATCCTACTTCGGGTTCCGAGCGACTCCTGATCTCCACCAGGACGCTTCTGGCGACTGGAAAGTTCGGATGAAGTACTTGTACGGCGCCTTCAAGTGGGCGGGACATGGGGTCCTCGGCAAATCATACGCGGAGGTGGGCATAGCGCACATGCCGTGGCTCGATTTCGAGGAGCACGTCAACCGCTTTCGGATGCAGGGAACGATGTTCCTCGAGCGTAACGGCATCTTCAACTCGGCCGATGTCGGAATCCTCGTAGGTGGAAACCTGGGGGACGAGATGCCGCAGGACTACCGAGATCATGTGAACAACCACTACACCGGCCGCTGGGGTTCCTTTGGCGTGGGAGTCTACAACGGTGGGGGATACCACGCCGCTTCAGCCAACAGCAACATGGTCGTCGAGGGGCGCCTGACTGTACGACCCCTCTCCAGCGTTGTGCCGGGTCTCCAACTGTCCGTGCTGGGTCTCACCGGAAAAGGCAATACCGACGAATCGCCGGATTGGGATGTGCTGAACGGTATGCTCAGCTTCGAGAGTCGGTACGTCGTGGCCACCGGGCAGTACTACAGTGGTACCGGAAACCAGGCAGGGTCCGCGGTCGGGCCCGACGGTGTCAGCCTCGATCAGGACGGGTACTCCGCGTTTGCCGAGGTCCGGCTTCCTCAACGGGAAGATTTCTCCGTATTCTCCCGCTACGATCGCTTCGATTCGAATGTGGATGATCCCGACGCTGACGTGCGCAAGCGTTTCATCATCGGCGGTGCGTGGCAGTTCATCAAAGGGAACTACGTGGTGCTCGACTACGACCGATTGGACCACTCCGAGGAGGGTATCCCGGACGAGTACACCGTAAAGGCTACGCTTCAGATCAAATACTGAGGACCCTGACCTCACGATGGATAGTCACCCGCCACGAGGAAGTGGAGGGAGGTTTCCGCTCCGACGCCGAAGCTGAGTGGCGCGGTCAAGTAGCCGCGCCACTCTGTTCGATTGCTTCAAACGACGACGATCACGAGTAGGACGATGACCGTTCAGCATGTTTACCGCGGGTCCTATAATCACGATCGTCGTCGTTATCGCAGTGGTATTCATGATCGCTGGACGCTACTCCCACCTCAGCGTGCCTGTGTCGCGTCCACTCTGGCGGTGCGCCGCGCCGGAACGTAGCTGGCCACCACTACCACACCCCATCAGGACGGCGCTATCAACAGCGAACGTCGGCAGATCGACTGGACGCACGCCGAATAGCAAGTTGACATCAGGCGAGTGAGTCC
>JASFLD010000422.1:0-4448 GCA_050118275.1 Gemmatimonadales bacterium | reverse complement strand
TATCGCCGGCTCGGACCTTCTTGGCGAGATCGATCTCCTCCTGCGGTGTCAGCAGGGGGGTCTTGCTCACTTCGAAGAGGTACTGGTCCAGCAGGTCGCGATCGTCCTCGTTGACGGCGATCGCGGGCGCGGCCCGCCGGCGCTTCTTCCTCGGGGCTTTGGTCGTACGCTCTGCCATGTAGTCCTTATATACACCTTGTACGCCCGACCGCTAGGGCGATCGGGCGGGGGTCCACGAGTCCCATTTGGTCATCACCCACTACACCGCGGCGCGCGGGAAGTTCAACCGCTTGCGCTACCGACGCTTGACTCTAGTAAACACCTCGGATAGCTTGCCATGTTCCCGGCGGCGGCGCCCCGAAAGGGCGTCTAATATAATGGGGGCGTAGCTCAGTTGGGAGAGCGCGTGAATGGCATTCACGAGGTCAGGGGTTCGATTCCCCTCGCCTCCATGAAGTAGGTAGATTGCAGAGCGGTCGGGCATGCCACCTGGCCGATCCGACGCGGGAATAGCTCAGCTGGTAGAGCACAACCTTGCCAAGGTTGGGGTCGCGGGTTCGAGTCCCGTTTCCCGCTCTCACCGGACGGTAACGCGGTAAGGCGGTAGGTCGGCAGGACGGTAGCCACATGCAGTACCGACGTACCCACCTACCGGCGTACCGCCCAACACGGCGCGGGGTGGAGCAGTCTGGTAGCTCGCCGGGCTCATAACCCGGAGGTCGTGGGTTCAAATCCCACCCCCGCTACTGGCGGTAGGACGGTCAGACGGTGAGACGGTAGGTGCCTACCGTCCTTCCTCTGCACCGTCCTACCGCCGTTCTGGGCGGTTAGCTCAGTTGGTTAGAGCGCCACGTTGACATCGTGGAGGTCACAAGTTCGAGTCTTGTACCGCCCACTGCAGACGGTAGGACGGTAGGTCGGTAGGATGGTCAGGGAGTCGAGTGCGTCACCGTATCGTCAGACCGACAGTGCTCGTACCGTCCGATGGGCGCCCATAGCTCAATTGGATAGAGCGTCTGACTACGGATCAGAAGGCTGGGGGTTCGAGTCCTCCTGGGCGCATGGCACGAAAGGTGGTAGGCCGGTAAGACGGTGGGAGGCAGGCATGCCGAACACGTACCGTCCTACCCTCGTACCCACGTTCGGGGCGTAGCGCAGCTCGGTAGCGCGCCTGCTTCGGGAGCAGGAGGTCGCTGGTTCAAATCCAGTCGCCCCGACTCGACGGACGGTCAGCTGGTAGGACGGAAGTACGGCGGGTACGAGACGCGGCCGCACCGTCCGACCGTCGCGCGCCTGTAGCTCAGTTGGATAGAGCGTCGGCCTCCGGAGCCGAAGGTCACAGGTTCGAATCCTGTCAGGCGCATTGCCCCACCCGCAGTGCGAAGTCGTCTCACCCCCGACCCGATCCCCCACCGCAGCGCAATCGGGCGGCAACACGCGCCACTCTCGCCCCGAGCCCCCGGGCCTTGGCCAGGAAGCGCTCGTCCACCGGCTGGGCACCGCCCACGAACGGTTCCTCGTCGGTGACGGCGGCCGCGCCGAACGCGCTGAACCAGTCGGCACCGCCAACGACGACCAGCCCGTGGATCAGCAGCGCGCGAACGAGCGCGAGCTGGGTGGCCTCCTGTCCCGCCGAGATGCCGCCGCCCGCCACGAAGGCCGCCCCGACCTTGTCCGCGAGCGGTCGTCCCTCGAAGGGCCAGCCGGAGATGAACGCCTGCACCGGCGCCGCCACGTTGGCATTGTGCACCGGGCTGCCGAGCACGATCGCGTCGGCGGCGAGCAGGGCGTCGGTCGCGACGCTGTCGACCGTGCGGAGCACCACGGTGGCGCCGGCCTCGATCGCCCCGGCCGCGAGGGCTTCCGCCATCGTGCGGGCGTGCCCCGTCTCACTGTAGTACGCGACGAGTACCGTGGCCCGGCACTGCGCGTTGCCCGCACCGGGCAGGAGCGCGAGCGCGAGGATCGGCGTCAGGAGGGCCCCGACGAGCGTCCGGCGGCCGTGAACGGTGTGCATCGTCAAAACGCCTCCTCGATCCCGAAATAGGCGCCGGTCGTGCTGTTTCCGAATCCCGACTGCGCCCGCAGGTACACCCGCTCGGCCTCTTTGAACCCGAACCCCATCCCCGCGCCACTGGAACGGTGGCGCTGCCCACACCGGACGTCCGTGACCCGTGGCATTACCTCGGCGACGCCCGCGAAGGCGACCGCACCCGACCGCGGGCCCGGCAGCTCCCGCACATCGGCGTCGTCACGAGGCCTGCGCCGCGGACGGCGCTTTCCCGACTGCGGCACGCACGGAGGCGTTGAAGATCTCCCAGATCGTGAGGAACAGGGCCGCGAGTACCGGGCCCAGCACCAGGCCGACCGCACCGAACATGACGAGCCCGCCCAGGGTCGACAGGAGGATCAAGAGATCGGGCATCTTCGTGTCGCGGCCGACGAGCAGCGGCCGGAGCACGTTGTCGGCCATGCCGACCACGAGCACGCACCATAGAGTGACGGCGATGGCTGCGACGACGGATCCCTGCACGAACAGGTAGACGACGGCGGGAATCCAGACGAGCGCCGTCCCGACGCCGGGGATGATCGACAGCACGGCCATGATCGTGCCCCAGAACACGGCGTGGCCGATGCCGGCGGCCCAGAGCGCACCGCCGGCCAGCACGCCCTGCACGACGCCGATCACCAGGGTGCCCTTCAGGGTCGCGCGGGAGACCGAGAGGAACTTGCCGATCATGACGCGCTCGTCGGCGTCGTCGAGCGGGAGAATGGCGTGCAGCGAATCGAGCATCTTCCGCCCGTCGAGCAGGAAGAAGAACATCGCATACAGCATGATGAAGAGGTGGAAGAAGAAGGCCACGGCGCCGCGGGTCATCACGGCCAGGT
The DNA here is from genome assembly GCA_050118275.1 of Gemmatimonadales bacterium. GTDB lineage: Bacteria > Gemmatimonadota > Gemmatimonadetes > Palauibacterales > KS3-K002 > JASFMO01. The sequence continues at coordinate 1,559 of JASFLD010000422.1, read as the reverse complement.
TCGCAACCAGGAACTGGCCGAGGCTTGCCGCAATGTCTCCGAGCTTGGCCATGATCCGATCCTGATACGGATCGAGCGCGGACAGCATGGGGAGCCGGTCCCACAGCGCGTCGAGTCGGTCGGGCTGGCTGATCTGCTGCTCGATCCAGGGCCGCATCCTCGCCGAGATGCTCACAGCCTGCTCGGCGACGATCCCGAGCAGCACCGCCAGCGGAACGACGATGACAACCAACACGATGAGCACCGTCGCAGCGGCTGCCGAGTGTCGCGGATTCCGCATCCGACGGAGTACCCGGCTGTCCCGGATCCGGGCGAACACCGGATAGCTCAGGCCACTCACGATCGCCGCCATCAACATCGTGACGATGAAGGGACGGATCATGGTGAGGAACAGGCCACTGATGACAATCGTCAGCAGCACGGTCCAGATGAGGCGCAGCCGCTGCTGCGCCATGGCGAGTTCCGTCATTGGAGGCTCCAGAGTGCGGTGAGGCGCACGACGCCCCCGTCACTCCAGCGGAGCGGCGGGGGCGTGCGGCATGCGCGCGGCTGGCCGGCCCAGGCTACTTGCCGGTCCTCCCGTAGGTGCCGAGCATGAAATCCCACAGGGGGCTGCTCACCCCGAAATCCTTGGTGGAATCCTGATAGTGGTGCCGGAAGTGCTGCTTCTTGAGGTAGAGCAGCACCGGACCGCGCAGGGAGAAGTGGTGCACCGCGTAGTGCACCGTGTCGTACACGAGATATCCGAGCACGAATCCGGCGAACACGGCGGGTCCGTCACCCATGCCCAGCACCCACGCGAACAGCACGAAGAACACGATCGCCAGCGGAACGCTCACCGACGGGGGCATGACCAGCCGCCGGGTGTCGTTAGGGAAGTCGTGATGCACGCCGTGCGCCAAGAAGTAGTGCTTCTGCCGGAAGTTCCGGAGTGCACCGAGCGCGGGCGTGCCCGGCGGCAGGCTTTCGACGATGCCACGCACCTCGTCCTCGATGGCCGGACCCGCGTGGAAGGCGAACCGGTGCACGAAGTACTCGGCGACGGTCCACAGCACGACGCCGCCCAGGAACAGCAGCCCCATGCGGCCGGCTCCGACACCGTTGCTGTAGCTGAGGTACAGCATCGCGAGGATCAGCGGGATATAGAGGAGATGCGGCACCGCCGGGTGCACGTGCGTGAACCACTCCAGCGCGTCGTTGCGGAAGATCCGCACCGAGACATCCTTATTGGATACGTATTTCTTCGTCATCGATCAGCTCCTTCACCCCAGAAGAGCGTTGAGCGCATCGGACTCCGTCAGCGGCCCTTGGTCAGCGGGCCGATCCGAGCGTGACAATATATCAATCCCGCGGCGCACTGACAGCGCAGTCCAGGATCCCACTGCCGATCTGCCCCGCCACCCGCGCGTGACTCGCCAGGTTCGAGCGGCAGCTGCGTTGCTCGCGCTTTCCCCGGGCTCTCCGGCACGGCGCTGAAACGGGCGCTCGTGCGCCCCGTTGCCATCCCAGTTCCGAGCCGCCCCGCGGCTCCCGCTCAGTTTAAGAGAACCTAAACCGTT
>JASFLD010000421.1:0-4453 GCA_050118275.1 Gemmatimonadales bacterium | reverse complement strand
CGATCCCGCCGGGCAGCACGAGCAAGTCACCGGCATCGATCACCCGCTCGCCGACTGTTTCCAAGTTCGGCGCCAACTCGGCGATCGCTCCGTCCCGCACGCGGATGTCGGCATCGAACCGTCCTGCCGCCGTGACCACCGAGCCATTGCGGATCAGGAGGCCGCCTGATCCCTGCGTGGCACCCACGCCGGCAGAGGAATCCTTCGTGCCGTCGGCGGTGGCATGGGAAGCTCGTGCCCCGCGAGCCGCCAGCGCGGCTACACCGATACCCGCGCTGTGGATGAACTGGCGTCGTGACATGCTCATACTCGCTCCCGGCTCAGTCTCACAGTTACTCGGGTTCAAGATGCGGTTCACATCCGATACCAGCAATCGAGCCCGCAAGCTCTGGATTCCGCGGGACGGCAGACTCGCCGCCGAAACCCGATCACCAAGCCGGACAAGCCACCGTAGCTTCCACACTGGCGGCAAGCCGGATCCTGCATAGAGTGAATCGAGACATCGCGTATTCCGGATACCTGCAGGAGGTCCACATGTTCAGCGCCCGTCCGATCGTGTTGCTGGGAGCCGTCCCTTTGCTGGCTGGGTTTGCCACCGTGGCGGTGCCAACCGCATCCTGCAACCGCGAGCCGACATCACCGCCCGCCGCCACTGCGGCGACCTTTTACGCCTGGATCAGAATCAGCGGCATGGAAGGCGAGGCGACGAAACGGGGGCACGAGCGCTGGATTCAAGTGCTCGGCTTCCGCTGGGGCGTGGCCGCCAGTCAGGCTGGCGCCCGCGGGGCTGTAGCCCGACCGACGTTCCAACAACTCACGATCCAGAAGTATTTCGACAAGTCCAGCCCACAGCTGGCCGCGGCTTCCGCCGAGGGTAGGGTCATCGCCGAGGCCGAGCTCGTCTTCTACGGACCTGCCGGGACCAGCAGCCCACCCCTGGGGACGGTCAAGCTCGCGAAAGTGCAAGTCACGGAGGTCCATACCGAACGTCTCGACGTGGCCAGCACCGAGCGGCCGACCGAGACCGTAGGTTTCCGCTTCGGCAGGATCGAATGGCTCTACAACGAGATCGATGCCGTCAGCCGCGAGGCGCGCACAACGGTGAGGACCGGCTGGGACATCGAGACGAACCGCGCCGTGAGCTTCCAGCCCGAATGACGCCGAGGCCGCGTACGGGGAATTCGAGCGCCGAACCCGTTGATCTCGGAGTTTCTATCCAAGGAAGGGTGAGCGACGATGGCGGTGTCGCTGGAAGGATTGGGCCGGGCGAGCGCGACGCCGGAGGCGCCATTCTGCGCTCGCCCAAGCCACTCGGAAGAAGGGAATTGTCCTGCAGGTCTAGTTCGGATTGACCTGGGCCACCGTCCACGGCCAGGTAGCGGTATTGATGACCGCCAGCCGGAACGACTCCTCACCGGCATCCGGATTCAGAGCGCCGATGGCAACAGCGAAGGCGCGCAGACCGGCCAGCGTCGTCACGTCGAACGTGGCAACGGGATTGGCATCACCGGTAGGCGCCACACCCAGGGTCAAGTCGGCGACTGGAACCGACACGCCCGCATCGGGCTTGCCGGCGGGATAGACCAGGTTCTCGAACACCACAGCCTCGATCGTGCCACCGCCATTCACCGTGCCGATGTCTACGGCCGGCGCATCCGGTGAAGCGTGGACCGCCTGAATACGAGAGTTGGCGGCGTCACTCAGCTCGAACGCATCGCGGAACGCCACCAGGTTGAAGGCCTGCTCGCCCGCCGCATCCGGAGATAGGAAGCCCGAGGCGATCGCCAGATAACGCTCACCGGCATTCAGGTTCGGCGTGAAGAAGCTAGCCGCCGGATCACCGCCCGGGCGATCGGAACCCGGCGTCGCCGGGAAGAAGTCCAGCGTATAAGCTCCCGGTGGAACCTGGACGGTTCCCGACAGACCCGCGAAGCTCAAGTCGGCCACGAGCTCCGTGTCGCCGGCGAAGATGTCGACCGCCGGAGCGTCGGGGCCACCATGCAACGCATAGACCGTCGGGTTCTGACGAATCAGCGTGACATTACTCGACGCCTCGTCGAAGACTCCACCCGGATAGGCGACGACTGCGAACAACGCGAAACCCGCTTCCTCGCGCGGCAGTAGCTGCAGCGAGCCGGCCGCGATCACAAACACCTCGGCAGCGCTGGGCAACTGCGGCGTGGTGAAAGCGGTGACCCGCGCCAGAGGCGTGCCGGCCCAGATACCGATCTGAAGCGACTGGCCAGCAGGCAGCTCGATACCGGCGACGCCCGTGTCCTCGAAGCGTGCCAATGCGACGACCTCGGGGGTGCCGTCGTTGCCGACGTCGATGGCCACGGTCGGGGCATCTGGAGAGGCGTGCACCACCCGCACGCGCGCCGTGCCCGCCGTCGCCGGGGTGAACTCCTCGAACAGCGGGATGATGCGGAACTCGTCGGCGGCGTCGTTCGAGCCGATGAACCCGGTGGCGAGCGCCGTGACTATGTCACCCTCGTTGAGCGTCAGATCGCCCGTCTCATAGACCGGCATGCTCGTCGCGGCCGAACCTGCCGCACGAAGCTGGATATTATAGGTACCTTCGGGAATATCGACGTAGCTCGTCGCCTCACCGTAGGCCAGATCCTGCACCAGCGGCGTCGTACCGTCGTTCGCGTAGACGTCAACGGCCGGCGCGTCCGGCGAAGCGTGGACCGCCCGGAGCGACACCGAGTTGGCGATCGGCGGCGTCGGACCTGTACCATCGTTGTCATCTTCGTCACACGCAGCGATGAAGAAGACCAGCGCCAACAGCGCCGTCGTGAGCAATTTGGGTTTGCGATTCATCTTGCATTCTCTCCTGTTTTTCGGCTTGGAACCGTTGTCGGGGCCCGTCGAGCCCTGGACTTTCTTTAAGGTGCCCACGAGTATAGCGGCAATCCGAAAGTTTGTCAATGATATGTCAAGATTGATAGGTGTACAAAAGATATACACAATAGCCCGCGACTGACCAGCTTGACACGGGGCGGTTTCGCCGTGGGTTTCCCACTATCTTTGGTGTTACCGCACGGTGACCTACGGTACGAGGAGGGCCAAAATGCCGGAGAAGGTGAACCTCGCCCAGAAGCTCTCACTCTTCGACGACCGCTGGAGCCCGAAGATCATTGGCGAGCTGAACGACTTCTACGTCAAGCTCGCCAAGCTCGAAGGCGAGTTCGTCTGGCACCACCACGACGAGGAGGACGAGCTCTTCCTGGTCATCAAGGGCCGGCTCCAGATGCGGTTTCGCGACCGCGACGTCTGGCTGGAGGAAGGTGAGTTCCTGATCGTACCACGCGGAGTGGAGCACCTCCCTGTGGCCCCAGATGAGACACACGTGCTGCTATTCGAGCCACGGTCGACCCTGAACACGGGTAACGTTAGAAGCGAGCGGACGGTGGGAGATCTCGAGCGTATCTGAGCGCCCCCCTCCGCGGACGGTCCACCCGACCGGCCTGATACATGTGAGAATCCGGAGCAGGCCATGCGAACGCTAACGATCGGAATCGCCGCGCTGCTGCTGACATTCTCACGCCTCGGTGCTCAGGAGCGGACTTGGGAGATCGGTACCCGGCTCGGAGCTACGCGGATCTGGCGGGAGGGCAGAGGCGACACCAGTGACTGACCGAGGCTCTCCCCCCAACGTCACCTCGGCCCCGGTCGCGCTCAATCGCCAGTGTCGCGCACCACGCCGTCACCCGCGTGCTGCAGGCGACCGACGCCCTCGGTGTGAGCCGCGCCCGGAGCTGTCGCACGACCCCTGACGGCGACGGCCAACGTACCGGCGACGACCAGCAGGGAACCGGTCGCGCTCCAAACGTCGAGGAACTCTCCGAAAAAGAGCATCCCCCACAAAGTCACGAACAGAATCTGCGTGTAGCCGATGGTGACCGCCCGCGCCGCCGGAATCAGGCTCAACCCCCGGGTCAGGTAGATCTGCCCCAGCAGAGTGCTCACCCCGACGCCGAGCAAGAGCGGCCATTCCCACCCGCGTGGCCAAACGAAGCTGGAGATGAATGGGAGCGTGGCAGGCACCGCGACCAATGGAAAGAAGAAAACGATAACGAGAGGATGCTCGGTCTTGCTCGCCTCGCGTACGGCGACGTAAGCCAGTGAGGCCAGCATGGCGCCCAGCAACACGGCGCCGAGACCCAGCGCATTGATCGGTTCCGCAGCAGCACCGAAGAGAGCAGACGGTCGCGCCACCAGAACAACTCCCGCCAAGCTCACCAAGATGGAGCCGAGGACGCGGGGAGACACGCTCTCGCCCAGCAACAGTGCCGCAAACAGGGCGGTCCACAAGGGGTTCGTGAAGTGGAGAACCGTCGCTTCCGCCAGCGGTAGGCGGGTCAGCGCGAAATAGAAACAGCTGAGTGCGCCAAACCCCAAGGCGCCCCGGGTGACGAGAATCCAGCGCCGATTCCCCCACGGCCGCAGC
>JASFLD010000420.1:0-4453 GCA_050118275.1 Gemmatimonadales bacterium | reverse complement strand
CGCTTCCGAAGAAGCCAGTAATCCGATCAAGGCCGATCAACGAGAGATCGCGGATCGCCTCGTCTATACCTGCCGCGCCGGAATCCTCGTCTACGATCAGATAGAATTCTCGGTCGTAGGGTATCAGCCAGCCAGCCCACGTGCTGAACGATTTGTCGAGCGGGATGTTGATCGTGCCGGGAACGTGTCCTTCGGCGAAATCGCCATTGTGACGTGTGTCTACCACGAGTGCGCCAGCGGCGAGCAGGTCGGTCAGGTGGGGTTCCGCCATCCGCTCGGGCCGGGGATAGGTGCCGACCAACGGTGGGCCCTGCTGGTTGATCCGCTTCATCTCGGCGAAATACTTGGGCGGTTCCGGCTGTCCGGTGAGAATGGAAACCACGAACTCCTGCTCGCTCGTGCTGCGGAATGCCCAGTTGAACAGCTTCTCGTAACCTAACGTCGTCTGGGGCACCGCCCCCAGGGCTTTGCCACACGCGGATCCCGCTCCATGGGCCGGCCAGAGCTGCAGATAGTCGGGATGTGTGCGGAATCGCCGCAGCGATCGATAGAGGACCCGAGCCGCCTCTTCCATGGTTCCTTCGATCCGTGCCGCGCGCTCGAGTAAGTCCGGGCGTCCGACATCGCCGACGAAGATGAAGTCTCCTGTGAAGACGCCCATCGCGCGGTCCGCCGCGGCCGCATCGGTCAGCATGAAGCTCAGATGCTCGGGTGTGTGTCCCGGAGTATGCACGGCGGTGATCTCGACGTTGCCGACCTTGAACGAGTCACCGTCCCAAAGCAGATGCGCTCCGTCTCGTGCCGCGAACGCGTATTTCCAATCGGCGCCTCCCGCGTTCGATAGGTAGATGGTCGCCCCCGTACGCTTGGCCAGCGCGCGTGTCCCCGATACGAAGTCGGCGTGTATGTGCGTCTCGGTCACGTGGGTGATTCGCAGACCTTGCTGTTCGGCGGCCATGACGTACTGCTCGACATCGCGGTTGGGATCGATGACGAGCGACTCGCCGGTCGCCTGGCAGCCGATCAGATAGCTGGCTTGAGCCAGTTTTTCCTCGTAGAAGCGTCTCAGCAGCATATTCCCACTCCGTGGTTGCCGGGGCTGGAAAGATAGCGTGGTAGAGGCCAGCGACCCAATCCCCCCAGGCGTCGCGACATCGCTGGCGAGGAGAGAGGTGTCAAGAGGATGTCTGTCTTAAATATTGACGAGGGTGGGACAATCATGCTATTGTCGTGGGCAGAATCACTGACGGAAGGCGATTGGGATGATCCCTGATACAACATCGGAATCGAGTCGGAAGCGGCACCCGATTCAAGTCGTCGTTCGAAGAACGGGCCTGACCGCTGATGTTTTACGCGCGTGGGAGCGTCGTTACAGCGTGGTCGAGCCGGGTCGGTCGGAAGGTGGGCGGCGGCTGTATTCCGACGACGATATCGAGCGGTTGCGTTTGCTGCGCCGGGCGACGCGGGGCGGGCGTCGGATAAGCAACGTCGCACCGTTGAGCTTAGAGGCGCTGACGGCGCTGGTGCAGGAGGACGAGCGCGAAGAGGTGAAGGCTGGGCCCGAGGAGGGTGAGGTAGCGGCGGCCTCGACCGACGTTCACTTCAAGGCGTGCATGGGGGCGGTCGAGAGGATGGATGCGCGCGAACTGCACGCCGCCCTGAATCGCGCTCTGGTCCTGTTCGGCGCGCCGGTAGTGATCGATCGGATAGCGTCGCCACTATTTGAGCACGTGGGTGAGCTGTGGAATCGCGGCGATGTGAAGCCCGCGCACGAACATTTGGTTTCGGCGGTTATACAAGGTCTATTCGGCGGTGTGTTGGAGGCGGCGGATCCGTCCGGTGTGGCTCCCGGGATCGTGGTTACGACACCGGCAGGTCAGACACACGAGTTCGGTGCATTGTTCGCGGCGGCAACGGCGGCGTCGGAAGGATGGCGGGTGACCTATTTGGGCCCTGACCTTCCGGCCGACGACATCGCGACGGCGGTGCGTACGACCGGAGCCGACGCGCTGGCGATGAGCGTGGTGCTGGAGCTCAAAGAGTCGGATTTGGCGAGCGAACTGCGAGAGTTGCGGCTCAAGCTCCCGCCCACCGTACCGGTGCTGTTGGGTGGCGCCGCGGTTTCCGCCTATCAGGATGTGGTGGACGAGATCGAGGCGATCGTCGTGCCGACAATGGAGGAACTGCGCCAGGCGCTAGCATCCCTATCGTAGCGGGGGTGGGCGGTTAGGACAGCGTTGGCCGACGGCTTGGCGCGTCCCGTGCCGTGCCGTATCACCGTTCGCGGCCCTTTCCGGAATCGCTGAGGCTCATCAAGTCCGGAGGATACGGTTCGAAGAAAGTCTGCGAGGCCAGGTATTCCTGGTCGAACCTGGCGATCCAGGCACGAAGGATGGCTATTACGGCGGCGGCCGGGGTCTGTTTCGCCCGGTACCGTTCGATCGAGCTCTCGAGCAAGCGCTTCTCTCTTCGCGTGAGACGCTTCGAGAAGTAGCCGGATGCATGCTGGAATACGTTGATCATCGATGTGTAACGGGGTGGGCGCGCCAGCGCCGCCTGAAAGTGGACGCCGTAGTCATCGATCAATTTGGCGAACGGCCGGCCGTCGGGATTAGCGACGATGCGGCCCAGCGAACGTAGCTCCTTCTGATTGTAGCCCATCAGAGTAAACTTGTTCTCGGAGTGAAAGCGGACGATGTCTTTCATCGAGCCTTTCGCCCGCACTTCTCGAAGGGCGGCGAGACTGAAAAGCCGGGTAAGGAAATGCTCGCGGATTCGATAGTTGCGCAGCCGGCCTTCGTCCTCGATGGCCAGTCCGGGGAACCGCTCGAAGACGTGACCCGCGAAGATTCCGGCCCCGCGAGCGCTGGAGGCCGACTCCGACAAGCCTTGATAGATCTTCACATCGCTGATCCCGCATGACGGCGAGCGGTTCTTGAGCAGGAAACCGTCCACCTCGTCGAGCGAGGCGAGAAAACTCTGCGAGAATTGGTGCATCTCTCGCGTCACGTCCCGATCTGTGGTCGGCTGGATGAGACGAGCCTCGCCTTCGATCGACACGATACGCACCGGATCGCGAGGGACGCCCAGACCGATCTCCAGCTCGGGGCAGACGAGGACGAAGGCGACCCAAGGCTCGAGTTGGCGGACAAAATCGTATGGAATGACCTGGGCGTTGTAGCGGACCGGTTCGTACTCCAGACAGCGGCTGAGGACGACCACGGGCTTGGCCCATTTCTTCATTTTCCGTTCCCTCGCCGGGTTGGTTTATTGGTGAGATTCTCGGTGCGTCCGGGCAGTATGTTCATATATTGTCAATATAAATAATTGAACGAAGATTGACAACGGGGCGTCGGCATGCTAAATTCCTAGACATTAAGTGGACAATAGCGGCGCGGGGCCGAGTCGAAACGTTGGGACGGGTTCGGCATTCCCGCTGGGTTCCCGGAGCTATGACTCGAAAGCATGACATGGTGGATAAAGTGCTCAGAAGTGGCGGCATAGACAATCGGCAGATGGACCGTGCGACGGGGCTCACCCTGTTGACGGGAGCTTCGGGATATGTCGGCGGACGGCTGCTGCGGGCTCTGGAGGAGCGGGGGGGCGCGCTGCGGTGTATGGCACGGCGACCCGAGTACATGGAGGAACGAGTGGGCCCGGGGACCGAGGTGGTGCAGGGAGACGTTCTGACGCCCGAGTCGCTGCGGGGTGCCCTGGAGGGAGTCGATATCGCATACTACCTGGTCCACTCGATGGGCTCTGGGGGTGATTTCGAGGACCAGGATCGGCGCGGGGCTGAGAATTTCGCCCGAGCGGCACGCGCCGCCGGCGTCAAGCGGATCGTGTACCTGGGCGGCCTGGGTCGCGAGCCGGGGCTATCGCCGCATCTGCGGAGTCGGCAGGAGGTGGGTCGGGTGCTGCGCGATTCAGGCGTGCCGACGGTGGAGTTTCGCGCGTCGATCATCATCGGTTCGGGCAGTCTCTCGTTCGAGATGATCCGGGCGCTGGTCGAGAAGTTGCCGGTAATGGTGACCCCGCGCTGGGTACAAGTGAAGGCGCAGCCGCTGGCCATTGAAGACCTCATCGAGTATCTGGTGGCGGCGCACGACGTGGAGCTTTCCGACAGCGTCGTCTTCGAGGTCGGCGGGGCGGATGTGGTGTCGTATCTGGACATCATGCGGGAATACGCGCGGCAGCGGGGGTTGCGGCGGCTGATCATAAAGGTGCCGGCGCTGACGCCGCGCCTCTCGAGTCTCTGGCTGGGACTGGTGACGCCGGTCTATGCACGCGTCGGGCGTGTCCTGATCGATAGCATTCGCAATCCGACCGTGGTGGAGGACGGAACGGCGGAACAGGTCTTCGCGCTTCGGCCACGCGGGATCAAGCAAGCGATCGCGCGTGCTCTGGTCAACGAAGACAGTGAATTCGCGGAGACGCGGTGGTCGGATGCGTT
>JASFLD010000419.1:0-4454 GCA_050118275.1 Gemmatimonadales bacterium | reverse complement strand
GATGGTTGGGTGCCTCCCCCGAGCAGAACTCCAAACGTGCTTTCAGATTCGGTGGAAGCTACTGCCCGAGCCGGCCGTTGGGCCAGCCCCAGCAGTTTGGCTTGCGCTGGCAACTGCGATCTGGAGCCAGTCGGTATCCGGGTTGGCGCCGAGCCCCGACGCAACGCCCCGCGCCACTCAGCGCTTGGCGCCTCGATGGTGGCGTCGCGATGGGGGGCTAACCTATTCTACACCACGGACCCATCTCCCTCGTCCACCAGCATTCTGATCGCATGGAACGACATGTTGAAGCCAGGCCAAGCCCCCGCCGCAGGGCCAGTTCCGGTGTCCACGCCGCGACTCTCCTGGTGTTCGCCTTCGTGGGTCCGGTAGCGGCGCGCGGCCAGGACACGATCCCGCCCCCGGCATCCCAGAATCCCTCGCCGATGGTGGAGCACACTCGGGAGCACGCGCGTATCACGGAGAGCGAGCTTCCGGGAGCAACGCGCTCGCTGGACATCGGACTCCGCAATCCCATCGAGCTGTTCGTGCCAGAGGGAACGAAGCTCGACCAGGCCCGGGTGCTGGTCCACTTCCATGGCGCCGCTTTCGTCCCCGAGTACGCCGTCAGCACGGTGGGCGGCTCGTACGTGGTGGCGACGGTCCACCTGGCGCCGGGATCGGGCGGGTACGAGCGCGCCTTCGACGATCCTGCGGTCTTCGACTCGCTGCTTGTCGCCGTGAATCGAGAGCTGACCATTCTGGCCGGAGCGCCGGAGACCGTCGCCGACGTGACCCTCTCCGCCTTCAGCGCCGGCTACGGCGCGATCCGGGCCTTGCTACGGCACGCGGACCACTTCGATCGTATCGACGCCGTCCTCCTATTGGACGGACTACACACGGGGTATCTGCCCCCGCGCAAAGTTTTATACGAGGGAGGAAGCCTCGACATCTCGAAGCTGGAACCCTTCCTGCGCTTCGCCCGGGCCGCCGTGAACGGTGACAAGCGGTTCCTCATCACCCATTCCGAGATCTTCCCCGGTACCTTTGCCAGCACGACGGAGACGACGGACTATCTGCTCGCCGAACTGGGTCTCGAGCGCGAGGCGGTCCTCGCGTGGGGGCCGCTCGGTATGCAGCAACTCAGCCAGGTCCGCCGTCGCGGTTTCGAGGTTCGTGGCTTCGCCGGGAACAGCGCGCCCGACCACATCGACCACTTCCACGGCATGTACCGCTTCCTCGAGGCCCTGGACAGCCTCGAGTCGACGGAATGAAGCCGGGGGCTGGCGATCCCGCTGCCCGTTCATTCGCTTTCGCGCTGTCCCAAAGCACGGATTCCGGTGTTCGCATGTGAACAGCGGTTCCCGAATTCGCACAGTCATATGCGATTTCAGCCTGACGCCAAACGAATAAGTCACAGTTTTCCAGGCTGTCGCGGCCGCTCGCCCTTGGCACGAGGGTTGCCCTTACCGACTGAATTCGTGAAACAAGGTTGCTCCGCCCGAGGAGAACGAACACATGGAAACTGTGATTCGCGATATAGGCTACGCTCTCCGCTCGCTACGCAGGAACCCGAGCTTCGTCAGCGTGGCCTTGTTGACGATCGGGTTGGGGATCGGCATCAACACCGCGATCTTCAGCGTGGTTCATGCGATACTCCTCCGGCCGCTGCCTTACCCCGAGTCGCACGAACTGTTCACCGTGTGGGAGAACTTGGAGCGGCGCGGCGGACCGCCCACCGAGTGGACGGGACGATCGAACTTCCTCGACTGGCGGGAGCGGAACCGGACCTTCGCCGAGATGTCGGCCGTCAGCGGATGGGCGCCCAACCTGACGGGTATCGACCGGCCGGAAGTGTTGGCCGGTGCCCTCGTGTCACCGGGGTACTTCAAGGTTCTCGCCGTGGAACCGGCTGCGGGACGGGCTTTCGTTCCCGACGAGGAGACGCCGGGCAACAGCAGCGTCGCGGTATTGTCGCACGAGCTGTGGCAGAGCCGTTTCGGGGGAGCGCCGGACGTTGTGGGAAGCAACCTCACGCTCGACGGGCAACTCTACACGGTGGTGGGAATCATGCCGCCGGGGTTCCATGGGCCAATCGTCACCGGTGCGGATATCTGGTCGCCGCTCCCCATCGATCGGGCGCGAGACGACCGCGGCAACTACTTCCTGCGTGTGATCGGGCGCCTCGCTCCCGGTGTGAGCCGCGAGGCGGCTGCGGCGGACATGAACCGGCTCGCGGCCCTCATCGCCGAGGAACATCCCATCGACTATCGGGACGTGGGCACCACGCTGATTCCTCTCCAAGAAACGGTGGTGGGCTCGGCCCGCGAACCGCTCCTCGTGCTGCTCGGCGCTGTGGGCCTCATCCTGCTCATCGCCTGCGCCAACGTGGCCAACCTGCTCCTCGCGCGAGCTTCTGTGCGGGAGCGTGAGCTGGCCGTTCGTTCCGCTCTGGGTGCGGGACGGATGCGCCTGCTGCGACAGCTGCTCACCGAGAGCCTGGTGCTGGCCGTCGGCGGCGGGGTGGTCGGGCTGGGTCTCGGCATCTGGGGCACCGACGCCCTGGTGGCGCTGATACCGCCGGGCGTGCCCCGCGCCGCGGAGATCGGCATGCACCCCACCGTCTTTCTGTTCACCGTTGGGGTCGCGCTCGCCACGGGCCTGCTCTTCGGGCTCGCGCCGGCCCTCGTCCTGTCGGGCAGCGAAACGAGCCAGGCGTTGCGTGAGCGGGCGACGGTGAGCCGGACAGCGCGCGGCGAGCGCTTGCGTAGCGCACTCGTCGTCGGGGAGCTGGCGATTGGGATGACGGTGCTGGCGGCGGCCGGTCTGCTGCTCCGGAGCTTCGTCGAGCTCCGCAGCGTCGATCCCGGTTTCGAGGTGGAGGGCACACTCAGCGCGCGTCTATTCCTTCCAGCGGCCCGTTACCCCGGAGGCTCGCAGATCAACGCCTTTCTGCAGGAACTGGAGGAGCGATTACGGGCCGTCCCGGCCGTCCATTCATTCGGCGCCATCACCGTGCTTCCGTTGAGCGGCCTGGTGCACGACATCAGCTTCGGCATCGAGGGACGCCTTCCGCTCCCGGGTGAGGAGCCGGCGGCAGATTCTCGACGCGCTACTCCCGGCCTTCTCAAGGCGCTGGGCGTTCCGCTGCTCAGGGGCCGCTGGTTCGAGGAGTCGGATCGAGAAGGAACGACGCGCGTCGCGGTGATCAACGAAACGTTGGCCCGACGGCACTTCGCCGGCGAGGATCCCATCGGTCGGCGTATCAAGGTCGGTGGCGTGCGGGATCCCGAATCGCCCTGGTGGACGATTGTCGGAGTGGTGGGAAGCGTCAGCTCCCGAGCCTTGAACCGTGCCCCGGAACCGGAGATCTACGTCCCGGCCGCGCAGCAACCCGCGCGGGGCTGGAGCATAGTGGTTCGGGCCGATGGCGACGCTGCCGCGCTCGCGCCGCCGCTGCGGGACGCGGTCTGGTCACTCGATCCCGACATGGCGATCTCGCAGCTCGCCACCCTCGAAACCGTCTTCGCGGCGAGCATCGCGTCGGAACGGTTAATCACCTGGTTGTTGGCGGCCTTCGCCGCGCTAGCGGTCCTGCTGGGCGCCATCGGCACTTATGGGGTGATGGCCTTCCGGGTGAGCCGTCGCACGCGCGAGTTGGGGATCCGGATAGCGTTAGGCGCCCGTCGGGGCGACGTGCTCGGGGAGGTCATGCGGCGCGGCGCCTGGCTGACGCTGGGCGGGCTGGCGCTCGGGCTGGCCGCGGCGCTGGCCGCCGGTCAGGCCCTTTCCAATCTGCTCTTCGAGGTGAGCCCCATCGACCCGCTCACGCTGGCGGGCGTGGCGACACTGCTCGCCGCCACCGCGCTCTTCGCCTGCTATTGGCCGGCGCGCCGCGCCACCCGGGTCGATCCGTTGATCGCGCTTCGCAGTGAGTGAGGGACGGCCAATGGAGACATGATGAAGACGCGATCCACCTGCTTCGTATCACGCGCCGTCCACCGTCACATAGTTGCCATGATGCTCCTGGCGGTGATGGCCCCGGTCGTCCCGGTCGCTGCTCATCAGGTGCGGGTCGAACGGGACGTGGTCTACCGCCCGGACGGCGGTCCCGATCAGGTGCTTGACCTGTATACGCCCTCGGTCGGCGGCTTCCCGACGGTGATCTTCGTGCACGGGGGGAGTCTGAGAGAGAGCGGAGAACGGCGATCCTCCGAGATGTACGCCCACGTCTGCGAGCCGTTCGTCGCCCGGGGTGTCGGATGCGCCACGATCGACTACCGACTGGCGCCGACGTCTCGCTGGCCCGCGATGCCGGAGGACGTGGCCGCGGCCGTGCGATGGGTGCGTGACAACATCGGCGATCGGGGAGGGGATCCAAACCGTCTTTTTCTCTTCGGTCACAGTTCCGGCTGCCACCTGACTGCCGCGGTGGGCACCAACGCCAAGTACTTGGAGGGCGCTGGTCTCCAGCC
>JASFLD010000418.1:0-4495 GCA_050118275.1 Gemmatimonadales bacterium | reverse complement strand
CGAAGGGCGCGTCGATGGTCAGGCTTGCGTGATCAGCCGCACCGGCTACACGGGAGAGGATGGCTTCGAGCTCTATTGTGCGCCGGGGTCGGCGCCGCGACTCTGGAAGGCGCTTCTGCGGGCCGGCGGGCAGAGTGTCAAGCCCGTCGGGCTCGGCGCCCGTGACACTCTCCGTCTCGAGATGGGCTACGCGCTTTACGGTAACGATATCGATGAGGGAACGAGCCCCCTCGAGGCGGGTCTCGCCTGGACCGTCAAGCTGGATAAGGGCGAGTTCGTCGGCCGCGACGCTCTCCTCGCACAGAAGGAGAAGGGTCTCAGCCGCAAGCTCTGTGGTTTCACTCTGCTCGAGCGCGGCTTTCCGCGCCCCGGCCACGAGATACTCTGCAGCGGGCAGCCGGCCGGCACGGTCCGCAGCGGTACGGTCGGACCGAGCGTAGGGAAGGGCATCGGCACCGGCTACTTGCCAAAGGAGCACAGCTCGCCGGGTACCGAGTTGAACGTCGTCATCCGGGACCGTTCGGTTCCCGCCGTCGTGACCCGCATGCCGTTCTACACGGAGGGCTCGGTCAAGCGGTGATCCGCGTCGCACTCCTCACCGTCAGCGACGGTGTCTTCGCTGGCGTCAGAGAGGATACGTCGGGACCGGCCGCACGGGATTGGGTATCCCGAATGGGCTGGTCGCTGGCGGGACAAGAGGTCGTGCCAGACGATAGCGCCGAGATCACGGCGCGGCTGGTGAGCTGGGCGGACGGAGAAATCGCGGATTTGATTCTCACGCTCGGGGGCACCGGGTTCGGCCCGAGGGACGTGACGCCCGAAGCGACCGAACCCGCCATCGAGCGCGCCGCACCGGGCATCGCCGAAGCGTTGCGCGCCGCCGGACGGCTCAGCACGCCCTTCGCCGTACTCGGCCGCGGCATGGCGGGGATTCGCAACCGTTCCCTGATCGTCAATCTGCCGGGCAGCGAGAAGGCGGTTCGCGAGGGTCTGGAGCTGCTCGGCGGCGTCGTGCCGCATGCGGTGGAGCTGCTGGGCGGCCGCACCGAGCACTCTTGACGCGTGAATGGGAGGTGAAACGAGCCGGTTGAGCGCGCTCGTCGAAACGCGATGGCGACGGTACTGGTAACCACATCCGACCTGGAAGCTGCCGGTCGTCTGCAGGCGGCATTCGAGCCGGTCGATAACGTCTCGTTCGTGACCGACGCGCACGATGTTCGCGCGGCGATCGAGCGGGAGGATGTCACCGACGCGGCGTTCATCGCCACGGGTGCGCTGCGCGACTCGGTGACCAGGGCGATGATCGCCCGGCTCCTCACGAGCATGCCGGCGGCGGCTGTGATCGCATTGCTGGACGAAGGCGAAAAGGTGCGGGACGATCTCGCGGCGGGCCTCGAGTTGGACGAGAGCTTCGTGAAACCGATCGACCCGGATGAAGTCGTCCTGGTGACGCGGCGCCGCATCCAGCGGAAGCGGCTACAGTACGAGCTGGGGATACTGGGCCGGTCCGAGGCCGTCCAGGAGGTCGTCGAGTGGATCTTGCAGATCGCGCCGGTTGGGTCGACCGTCTTGATCACCGGGGAGAGCGGGACGGGCAAGGAATTGGTGGCTCGCGGGCTTCACTGGCTTTCGCGGCGGCGCGGGAACCCGTTCATCCCCGTGAACATAGCCGCCTTGCCCGAGACGTTGCTCGAGTCCGAGCTGTTCGGTCACGAGAAAGGCGCCTTCACCGGCGCCAGCTCTCGACGCAAGGGCATGTTCGAGCTGGCGAACGGAGGAACGATATTCCTCGACGAGATCGCCGAGATGCCACTCGCGCCACAGACGCGCCTGTTGCGGGTTCTGGAGCAGCGCGAGTTCATGCGCGTCGGCGGCAGCGAGTCGATCAAGGTCGATGTCCGCGTGATCGCAGCGACGAACCGCGATCTACGGCAGGCCGTCGAGCTGGGTGAGTTCCGACGCGACCTGTATTTCCGGCTCAACGTCTTGCACATCGACATGCCACCGCTGCGCGAGCGGCGCGAGGACATCCCGCTGCTGGTTCGCGAGTTCGCGCGGCAGCTGAGTAAGGAGCACGATAGGGAATTCAAGGGGATCGCGCCCGACGCCATGGATCTGTTGATGCGGTACGACTGGCCGGGCAACGTGCGTGAGCTCAGGAATCTGGTCGAGTCCATGGTCGTCCTGGCGCCCGGATCGATCGTCCGTTCCGCCGACATCCCGCCCGAAGTGCGACGCGGTGCTCAGCGCTCGCTACCCAGCCAGGTTCCGGCGCCACCCTCGGTCGTGCGGCAACAAGAGGGGGCAGCCGCCCCGGCGCAGTTGGCCGAGATGGAGTTCATTTTCCGTACCCTGGTCGATCTGAAGTTCGACGTCGATGACTTACGGCGTGAGTTCGAGCTTTACAAGCGCAGGCACCCCGAGTTGACCGGCCCGCGCGAAGCTGGCGTGGTGGACTCGCTCCGTTTCATCTCCGAGACGAATGATGTGGTCGACCCGCAGGAAGAGGTCGTCGGCGGGGAAGCCGCCGAAGAGCGACTGGCCGGCGTTGAAGGCGAGGAAACCGTCATCTTCCACAGCGGCATGACGATGGAGGAGCTGGAGCGCGGCGCCATCGCTGCAACGCTACGCTCGGTGGGAGGCAACCGGCGGCGCGCCGCCGAGAAGCTCGGTATCGGCGAGCGAACTCTGTACAGAAAGCTGAAGGAATACGATATCGAGGCCTGAGCCCCCGCCTCAGCCCTTCGCCCGGCTGACGACTCGGCCCCGCTCGGCCTGCAGAACGCGAATGATCGACGTCCACGCCAACGATCGCGCACCGCGGTACTCCGCCTCGAGCGCCACGTCAAGGTCGATCTCCGGCGCGAATAGATAGAGGGCCGATTCGGTCTTCTCTTGCTGCAGCTGTTGGCGACCCCAATCGGGCGTCAGTGGGAGTATCCCCTGTGGAAAATAGAGGATCCCCTGGCTCAGCAGCTGCAGGCTGGTCGGCTCGAACGGCGCCTGCCGTTCGCGAGTGAAGAACGAGACCAGGAACACCATGGGTTCGCCGCGGATCCCCGCCGTCAGCGCCAGTTGGCGGATTCGCTCGGCACGCGAGGCGACCATGCCGTGCAGGCGCTGGTAGGTGTCGGGTGCGGCCAGCCGTATCACACTTTCATCCAACGGCGTGATCTTGATCTGCACCGCATCGGTGCTCAGGCCAATGGTGAAGTCGTCTTGCCGCAGCGTCCCAAACCCGGGCGGCGGCAGTTCCTCCGATCTGGACGTCGCCGTCTGGTCGACCGGCTGGTCCGGCGGCGGCGTGCCCGAGCAAGCGGCAGCGTGCGAGGCGATCATCAGGCCGAAGACGATGGATAACGTTTTCTTTCTGGTCATGTGGGCATAGGGCTGGGCGCCCGCGAGTCCGGCCGGCGACTCTCAGGCCTCTTTGCGCTGTACTTCCGGCTCGATGATCAATATAGGTGCGGAGCGGGCCTCGACGCACTCCCCGGTGATCACGACTTCCCGCACATCGCTCCTCGAGGGCAGCTCGAACATCACATCCAGCATCAGCTCTTCGATGATCGCTCGCAGACCACGCGCCCCGCTGCCACGCTCGATGGCCTTGCGGGCGATGGCTCGCAGGGCGTCTTCCTCGAACTTCAGACGGATTTCCTCCAGCTCGAATATTTTCGTGTATTGTTTGGACAACGCGTTCTTGGGCTCGCGGAGGATGTCCACGAGGTTGTCTTCGCTCAATTCGTCGAGGGCGACGGTCACCGGCAGACGTCCCACCAATTCGGGGATCAGCCCATAGCGGACGAGGTCCTCCGGCTCGACGCGGTGGAAGGGGTTGTAGGGCAGGTCCGCTGCTTCCTCGCCCTGCGGCGCGCGCTTCTTGTCGTCGTTGCTCCGGAACCCGATCTGCCGCGTGCCGATGCGAGACTCAATGATCGGCTCTAAGCCCGAGAAAGCGCCGCCGCAGATGAACAGGATGTTGCGGGTGTTGATCTGGATGTACTCCTGTTGCGGATGCTTGCGGCCACCCTGCGGCGGAACGTTGGCAACGGTACCCTCAAGTATCTTCAGCAACGCCTGTTGGACGCCTTCACCCGAGACGTCCCGGGTGATGGATGGGTTCTCCGATTTGCGCGCGATCTTGTCAAGCTCGTCGATGTAGACGATGCCGCGCTCCGTTTCGGTGATGTTGTAGTCGCCGGCCTGGAGCAACTGAACGAGGATGTTCTCGACATCCTCACCCACATATCCCGCCTCGGTCAGGGTCGTGGCGTCGGCGATCGTGAAGGGCACATCCAGCAACCGAGCGAGCGTTCTGGCCAGCAGGGTCTTGCCGACTCCCGTCGGTCCGATCAGCAGTATGTTCGATTTCTCCAGCTCGACATCGTCGATCTGGCCCTGATTGCTGATGCGCTTGTAGTGATTGTAGACGGCGACTGAGAGCGATTTCTTCGCCTTGTCCTGGCCGACGACGTACTGGTCGAGGGTCTCCTTG